>CACYCU010000115.1 GCA_902772945.1 uncultured bacterium
ATAGCGAGGAAATTGAGCTGACTTGAACCGAAGGTTCAAAGGCGAAATTTTCCGAGCGTGGAGCAAATCCAAGACGAGTCTCTTCATGCCCACCATTTCTAAAAGGGTCGTAAAGGCTCTTTTTTGTTGCTTTGTTTTACGGCAAGTTTTGAATTGTTTGTTTAGAATACTTTTTGCTAAAAGTGTAATGTTATGCCATGTGAAATATAGGCATATTGCTTGACAATGCTATTTGATATCATATTATTTTGTTGTGATTGTTATTGAGTCTTAAATTAGCTATTTGGCCAATATCAAATGACACTTGATTAATTACAATAATGTCGCACTGGAGTATAGATGGAAGTAACAAAACCAAAAGTAAGTGTTATTATACCTTGTTATAATGTTGAAAAATATTTAAGGCAATGTTTGGATAGTGTTCTTAATCAAACATTAAAGGAAATTGAAGTGTTATGTATTAATGATGGTTCAACAGATGGCTCTCAAAGGATACTTGAAGAATATGCAGCAAATGATAAAAGAATAACTATAATAAATCAAGAAAACAAAGGTGTTGCTGCTGCCAGAAATATTGGTATAAGAATTTCAAAAGGAGAGTATATAGCTTTTATTGATTCTGATGATTATATAGAAGAAAAGAGTTATTATGAAATATTGTATACAAAAGCATTGAATGAGGATGCTGATGTTGCGAAATCGTCATACAAAGATTATCCAAGTGGTATTATTAATACAATTAATTTAAAAATCAAAGAAAATAAAGAAAATTTCTGTGCAACATTTAGCTCTGCAATTTATAGAAGTCATTTCTTAAAATCAAATAACATTGTTTTTCCGAATTTAATAAATATGGAAGATCCTGTTTTTGCCTACAATGTTGCTCTGAAAGCGAATAAAATCGTTGTTGTTGATGATTTGTATATAATAATAAGAAAACATTCAGAATCTGCTACTGCACAAATTCCAAATTTTAAAACATTAATTCATAAATGGATTGGTTTAAATAATATTATTACGTTAGCAAATCAATTTAGCAGTTCTTATGAAAGTTATAAATTTGTTTGTGAAGGTTGGCTAAATGCAACATATAATGATTCAAAGGTAAATAAAAATCCTTTCGTAAGATTTTTTATTATTATAGCAAATATGTATACATATACAAGATTAAAACACATATTTAAATCAACGCTGAGAACATTATTCGCTGTTGGTAATACTTATTCTAATAATAAAAAACATAAGGTTATAACTATTTTTGGAATTAAGATAAAATTTAGTAAACGTATAAGTTTTTCAAAAGTTTGTGCAGAAAGATATAAGTCAATATTGAAATCTTTGAGAAAAGATGTAAAAAGAAGAAAGATAAAAGTATGTTTCCTTGTGTCTGAAACAGCAAAATGGAATGCTCAAAATCTATATGATGAAATGGAAAAGAGTAATATTTTTGAGCCGTTTGTTGTGGTTACAAACTTGAAAAATCTAACAGGCAGACCTTCTTATTCGCATTTATTGGAGTTTTATAAATCTCGTGTAGATAATGTAGAAATTGGATGGGACGAAAATACAAAACGAGGTATTGATTTAAAATTATTCAATCCTGATATTGTCTTTTATCAGCAACCTTGGGATTTATATGATAATCAAAATGTAAAATACGTTTCTAATTTTGCATTGACGTGCCATTTCTCATATGCGATGAGTGATGCAATATCTTGCGTAAAACCGCACTATAATAATTTTTATTCAATACTGTATAAGTATTTTGTATTTAGTGAAGCAGAAAAAGAAGAATATAAAAACAAAATGCAAGATGATTGTAAAAATGTATTAGTTTTTGGTCATCCGAAACTTGATATATACAAAGATTATGACGAACACAATTATGAAAATAAGTATGTAATTTATGCTCCACACCACTCTTTAGAAGATTGTTCTTTGAATTATGCAACATTCAGATGGAGCGGGAAATATATTTTAGAATGGGCTCAAAAACATCCTGAATTTAATTGGGTTTTCAAACCTCATCCAAGATTAAAACAAGCATTAATATTTAATAATATTATGACTGAAGAAGAAGTTGAAAATTATTACTCCGAATGGGCAAAAATTGGTTGGTGCTATAATGATGGTGCATATTTTGATTTATTCAAAAATTCAAAATGCTTAATAACCGACTGCTGTTCTTTTTTAATCGAATATTTACCGACTTGCAAACCCGTTATTCATTTGCGTAATCCAAAAGGAACAGATTATATACCATCCTGTAAAACGGTTATGGAATCGTATTATCAAGCTTGGAACATTGACGAATTAAATAAATACTTAGACGAAATTCTTATTAAAAATAATGACTATATGAAAAATGTCAGAATAGAAACTCAAAAAAAGTTAAAATTAGAGCAATTTAATTCAACAGAAAAAATTATAAATTTCTTAAAACAAAGTATAGGAAAAAATAAATGAAACGAGTAATTACATATGGAACATTTGATGTTTTACATTTTGGGCATATAAATCTTTTAAAGCGAGCAAAAGCACTTGGAGATTATTTAATTGTAGCATTGTCCAGTGACGAATTTAATTTAATTAAAAATAAAAAATCATATTATACATATGAACAAAGAAAATCTATACTGGAAGCTTGCCGATATGTTGATTTAGTAATTCCTGAAAATAATTGGGAGCAAAAGATTGACGATGTAAAAAAATACCAAGCTGATGTTTTTGTTATGGGTGATGACTGGAAAGGTAAATTTGATTTTTTAAAAGATTATTGTGAAGTCATTTATCTGCCGAGAACTCCGGAGGTTAGTTCAACTCAAACAAGAAGTTATTTAAAAAGTGGCAATGAAGGAATATAAATGCACATTACGTTTATACAAAAAATAATAGATAAAATACGTCATAAAGTTCCGTTTAATTCTTACATTACAGCCTTGGGAACAAAAGTTTATACCTATAAAAAAGTATCAAATAATATTGATACAATCATATTAGGTTCTTCACATGCACAGTTAGGATATAGGGCAAAAGAGAATGAATTTAATCTGGGACTATCTTTTCAGGATTTGTATTGTAGTTACAATTTATATAAAAAACTAAATAACAAAAATATAAAAAATGTTATACTTTTTTATTCGGTATTTTCTCCAGGTGCGCAAACGCTAAAAAGCAAATTTGCGGATACTATGACTGTATATAAAATTGTAGCCGGTTTTGATTATCAAGATAAAAAAACTGCTAGAGAGAAAAATTTATATCGTTTGGAATTTAATTATAGATGGCAATTTATAAAATTTCAAAATAAATTCAAAGTCGATAAAAATTATAGAGGAAATGAGTTATCATATATCACCTGTTTTAAACCCCCTGTTGCTGCCGATAGAGCAAATGTTCATTATAAAAATAATCAAAGATGCAATAATCAAACTAAATACGTTGAACTCTTGCTATTAGAAACTGTAAAAAATAATCAAAATTTATATGTAGTTATACCGCCTGCAACTGAGGATTATAAAAAGGCATTGCCACCAAGCAATGAATTATTTAGGGAATTGTTTGATATAAAAGGATTAAAAATTTTTAATTATTATGATAAACATTTTACAAATGAAGAATTTGAAGATTGGGATCATTTAAGTTTAAGAGGGGCAGAGCGCTTAACAGAGATGATACAAGACGATATTTTTGCAAGATAAATACGCTTAGCAATACCAAACACTAATAATGTGTTGTGACTATTACAAGGTGCTCTTAACCAAAAGAAGTCTATTTTCTCAGCAATAAAGTGCGGTTATTTTCGTCTGCAGGCGGGTTAGAGGTAAATATTTTCCCATTTGGGCCTAATGCTTTTAGCACGTTTTCTTTTGTGCCGGATTCATAAGCAATTGTTCCTGGATTTTCTGCTGTGACTTCAAGGGTTTCCGGTATAATTGCTTTCCATCTTCTATCTCTTACGCCTGTATATGCTTTTAGCAATTCTCCGGACGGAGAGTCCACTCTTGTTGTCATACCGATACTGCCATCACCATATGCCGTTACTAATCTTGTTTGTTTATTACCATTTGGTAATATTTTTGAATATTCAATTTGCCCGGCATATCGTCTGTGCGGAAGATGTGTTTTGTCTTTATGTGCCCATACGTACCTGATTTTTGCTCCTTCCGGCAGGCGTTTTTCTTCTTTTATATATTGCATCAATTTCTGATTGATAAATTTTACTTGCGTAACGTTAGCATAGTATTTTCCCATTGAAAAACTCCTTTTTATGACTTTACAATATTCCAATTTTCATCCCATTCAATATGACCTTTCAAATCGAGATTGTGATATTTGTATGGGTTATCTATATATTTAGGATTAAATAAATTTTTATTAGCCAAATTTTTAATTATTTCAGGCAAAAGTTTTGTGCTGCCTGCAAGTGTTTTTTGTGCAGAAGTTGCTCGTTCTCCGTCAAAATAAATTTTTTCATCCGCAAATATAAATTCACTGATATTGCTGTGAGTACAGGGCAGACTGTCTGAGACAAGCAATATTTTGTCTTCAGGTTTCGCTTTGAATAACAACTTCAGCGCGTCATCATTAACGTGAATCCCATCACCAATAACTTCAGTATACAAATTATCATCCACAAGAGCTGACAGTGCTGTGGATTTTGATCTGTGATTAACTCCACTCATAGCGTTGAACATATGTGTAACGCCGTCACATCCGGATAAATCGCTCCCTATACAGTGCCCTGCTTGAACTTTTACACCTCTCGATTTTAAAAATGATATTAGATTTTCACCCTTTGCGTAGCATCTGCACAATTCAGGAGCCAAGGTGACAATTTTAATAAAATCATCTGCAATTTTTTTGAAATTTTCTATTGTAGGTTCTAAAAAGTGTGCAGGATTATGGATTCCCTTTTTTTCAGCATTAATAAAAATCCCTTCCAAGTGAATACCTAAAATTTTTGCACTATCAGACGATTGCTTTTTGGCGGCTTCTTTTATAACACCAATTTGTTTTTTTGTGTTTTCAACAGTGTCAGTGACAAGTGTTGGGAATATCCCGCCAATGCCTTCTTTTTTTATATTATGAGCCAGATCAATAACATCATTAACGGTTGCTTTATTAAAATCAACACCGTAACAGCCATGAAAATGTTGTTCAATCAATAACTTTGTAAGCATATTTTTTATAAAACTCCTGAAAATTATTTTTGCTATATTACGCTGCCTTCAAAAATTTTTCTTGCTTCTTCTCTGTCATCAAAGTGTATAGTTTTGTCTTTAAGTATTTGATAATCTTCATGACCTTTTCCTGCTATAACAACTACATCATTATTATTTGCAATTGTTTTTAATAAGGCTATTGCGGCCCCTCTGTCCGGCTCAACTATAACATTTTCTGTATTTACGGATTTTAATCCTGCAATTATATCTGTAATTATAATTTGAGGATCTTCAGAACGAGGATTGTCACTTGTTATAATAATTTTGTCTGCAAGATGTTCTGCTATTGCACCCATTTTAGGACGTTTGGTGGCATCTCTGTCCCCTCCGCAACCAAAAAGACAAATTAAATTTCCATCTTTTGGAGTTATTTCTCTGGCTGATTTTAAAACGTTTTCCAATCCGTCAGGAGTATGTGCATAGTCAACGATTACGAGAGGCTTTTTGACAACTACCTCAAATCGACCCGCAACGCCATGAACATTTTGCAGCGCCTTTAGTGCTACGTTAATCCCAATTCCCATCGCCAATGAAGAGGTAACAGCAGCTAAAACATTATATACACTGAACATACCGTTCATATGAAGATTGACTTTATACTCTGTTGATTGGTTATTCAAAACTAATGTAAATTCAGCACCGTTGAGTGAAAAGTTGATATCTTTAGCCATAATATCAGCATTGTTTTTTACACCATATGTATATTTTTTTACTCCTTCAGGAATAACACTTAAAAACTTTTCCGCATACGAATCATCTGCATTAATTACTGCAAAATTTCCTTCCTTTAAATTTTCAAACAAAATTGCTTTAGCTTTAAAATAATTTTCCATTGTAATGTGGTAATCAAGATGATCTTGAGTGAGATTAGTTAAAACTGCGCCATTAAATCTACAGCCGCCAACCCTGTTTTGATCCAGTGCGTGAGAACTTACTTCCATAACAACATTATCAATTTTTTCTACATCTTTTATCATTCTCAATGTAGCTTGAAGTTCAGGGGCTTGAGGGGTTGTGTGTTTTGCATCTCTGTATTCACCCGTTGATGATAATTTGTAGCCTAAAGTTCCGATAAGGGCGCATCTTTGGTTGTTTTCTTCAAATATTTTTTGAATTAAATGAGTTACTGTTGTTTTGCCGTTTGTGCCGGTTATGCCGATAAGATTAATACCCTTCGATGGGCTTGAATAAAATCTGTCTGCTATATCGGCAATTTTATGTCTGGTTGATGATACAACAACCTGAGGTATTTTTATATTTTGAATTCCGTGCTCCACAAGTAAAGCTGCTGCCCCAGCATCAATTGCCATCTGTGCATATTCATGTCCGTCTGTATGTTCACCCACGAGACAAACAAAAATATCTCCCTTTTTTGTAGTCTTTGAGTTATAAGATATTCCTGTAATATCAATGTTTTTAAAGTTTATTAAATCTTTATAATCTAAGTATTCAATAAGTTCATCTAATTTCATATTATTCTCCCTTATTATTTATCCGGTTTAAAATTCATAATTCTTGCAATTTGTGTTGCAACTTCATGAAATACAGGTGCAGCAACGGTACTTCCCCATATAGCACCTTCTTTTGGGCTGTCTACCATGACATAAATCAAAGCCTGAGGGTCTGATGCCGGTAAGTAACCAATTGAAGAAGTGTATAGATATGGTGAATATCCCCTGCCGTTTTCATTAACTTTTTTTGAAGTCCCTGTTTTTTCGGCAACTTTGTATTTATCCATTTTTACTATTGATTCACTATTTTCTATACTTTTTACAAGTAATCTTGTAACAGCTTGCGCCGTTTCCGGTTTTATTACTTGTGTATAATGAATTTTGTTATCAAATTCCTCTTGCGGATATTTTATTATGTGCGGTGTAACCTTTACCCCGTTATTTGCTAATACTTGAACTGCTGATATCATCTGAATTGCGGATACTGATGTTCCGTAGCCGTAGCCTGTTGTTGCGTGGAATGTGTGATCCCAGTGAGTCCAAGAAGGAAGCAACCCGCTTGATTCGCCCGGCAAATCTATTCCGGTTTTTGAACCAAAACCGAATTTTTTTAATACTCCGTAAAATTCCATAGGAGTCATCATCCAAGCTATTTTTACAGAACCGACATTACTTGAATGTTCAAGCAAATATTCCAAATTTATATTGCCCGGATAGGGCTTTCTTTCATAGTCATGATTTTTAATTTCCCAATTGCCAACTTTTATTTTGCCTGTATCAAGTACAGTTGAATGTTCATTAATTTTGCCCAAATCCATTGCACTCGCAACTGTAATTGTTTTAAATGTTGAACCTGGTGCAAATACGTCTGTCAAGGTCCAATTTTTTAGCTGCTTTTGCGTAGCTGTTCTGAAGTTGTTGGGATCAAATGTTGGATATACGGCGTATGCAAGGATTTCTCCGTTTTTAGGGTTCATGACAATTACGGTTCCACGATCTGCACGTTTTTCAAGAACCATTTTCTCAATTTCTTTTTCGCAAACATGTTGGATTGCTGCATCTATTGTTAGAGTAATGTTTTCACCTTTTGGATTTGTTGTAGTTGCAACAGGATCTGTTGAAAAGTCGTATATAATTTTTCCGTCACGAGTTTTTTGATAGCTTACTGTATTTATAATGTGCTCAAGTTTATCTTTTGCAGTATATTCAACACCGTTAGCTATATCAGCATCAAAATTATAATAGCCGAGTACATGAGCAGCTAATGTACCTTGAGGATATTCTCTGGTATTTTTTTTACCAAGGCTTATTTCTCTAAGGTGAAGTTTTGAAATTTCTTTTGATGCATTTCTGTCCAGATCCTTTTTTAGAGTAATAACAGGTCCCGGCTTTTTAAGCTTTTGAACTAAGACATTTTGTGGGATTTTAAGTATCGGAGAAAGCATTTTTGCAAGTTCTTCGGGTGTATGGTCATAATCCGCAGGATGTGCGTAAACATCAGAATAAACTTTATCTGTTGCAAGTTTTATCCCGTTTCTGTCAAATATATCCCCGCGCATTGAAAATATTCTTCCAACCCTTTGGCTTTTGGCTTTTGCTCGATATTTCCCAATATCAACTACCTGTATAAAAAACAGATAAACGATGAGCAAAATCATAAATGCAATAAAAAATATGTGCAAAAACCCTACTACTCTATCAAAAGTTTTGGTTCTGTTTTCAAGTTCACTCTCAGGTAATCTTCTTCTCAAAATCCTTCTCCCTTCTATATATTACCATAAGGATATTCAAAAGAGGAATATATTAATTTATATTAAAACTAAGGATAAATAAATTTATTTTGGTAATATTTTAAATATATAATAAAAATATGAAGAAATTTTTAATACTATTAGGGTTAATTATTATTGGGAGTGAGGTTTATTCTTTTGATATTGTTTATCCGAAGAAATGTAATGTCACTATAAATGCAAAATCTACATTTTTTATAGGTTCTTCCGATACTCCGTTGACGATAAATGGTCAAGAGGTTCCGCGGCATTCTTCTGGTGGATTTGCCTATGTCGTTAATCTCAAAGATGGATCAAATACATTTAAAATAGTGTCAGGTGATGAATGTAAGTTATTTACAATTACAAAACCGATTATTAAAACATACACATATACTTCACCCATACTAAAACTTTATGATGCCCCAAAATCTGCATATGTTACAACAGAAAATGCTCCCCTGCGTTCTACACCAATTGATGCAGGAATAAACAGAATGTCACATTTGCAAAGAAATATTTTGTTAAATATAGATGGAGAAAAAAACGGTTTTTATAGAGTTAATTTAGGTGATGATAAATTTGGATGGATCGGAAAAACAAACGTTAAATTCTGCGAAGATTATGAAAATGCTCCTGCAAAAATAATTTCTGAAGAGAGTGATTTTTCAGGTGAAAGCTACAAGTTTGTTATAAAGCTTAATAAAACCGTGCCTTATGAAATTGTCGAAGGTGATCCTATGGTTTTAAAATTGTACAATATAGAAGGAAATGATACTTATACAAAAGAATTTTCTTTATCAGGCAAAAAACCATACGGCTATAAAGGTAAATATGAAGGCACTGATTTTGTTTGGGAAATTCGAAAATCTCCAATTAATAATTCAAAACATCCGCTAAAAAATGTAATTATAGCGGTAGATCCCGGACATGGCGGCTATGAGGCAGGTGCAATAGGCTGTTTGGGAGATAAAGAAAAAGATGTTGTTCTAAATATAGCTAAATATCTTCGTGAAGAACTCGAAAAACGTGGCGCAGATGTTATAATGACAAGAACAGATGATTCATATATAGGTTTAAAAGAAAGAGTTGATATAGCAAATTTTGCAGATGCTTCGATTTTTGTAAGCATTCATGGAAATGCACTTCCAGATGGTGCTGATCCTAATAAAAACAGCGGAACAAGTATATATTACTATTATGATCAAGCAAAGCCGCTTGCGGACAGCTTAATTAATACTATGACGGCCGAACTTGGCCTAAATAATGATAAGGTAAGACAAGCAAGCTTTGCGGTTGTCAGAAATACAAATGCCCTAAGTGTGATTATTGAAACTGCATATTTGATTAATCCTGAGGATAACTCAAAACTGATTTCTGATAAATTCCAAAAAGAATGTGCAAAATCGATTGCAAATGGTATTGAAAATTATCTGAAAAGTATAAAATAAAAAGAGCCTAAGCTCTTTTTATTTTATTTGGTTAAATAATTTATTAATGTTCTGACGCCCGCTCCTGTTGAGCCTGCAATAAATTCTTTTTGCGGTTTATCAAGAAAAGCAGTGCCTGCAATATCTATGTGTGCCCATTTTGTTTTGTCGTCAACAAATTCTTTTAGGAACAAACCGGCAGCTGATGCTCCTCCGTTTCTGGAACCTGTATTTTTCATATCAGCAATGTCTGATTTCATACTGTCAAAATATTCTTTGAACATTGGCATTTCCCAAAAACGTTCACCGGATTCTTCTCCGGTTTTTATCAAATCAGATATAAGTTCTTTATCATTGCCCATAATACCGGATGCGAATGTTCCTAATGCTACCATGCAAGCTCCCGTTAGAGTTGCAATGTCTATAACTTCATCAACATTTAAATCGCAGGCATAGCAAAGAGCGTCTGCAAGTGTTAATCTGCCTTCGGCATCGGTATTATCTACTTCGATAGTCTTTCCGTTCTTTGCGGTAAGGATATCACCTGGTTTGTAGGATGAGCCTGACGGCATGTTCTCACATGCTGCAATTATTCCGTGGACTTCAATTTCAGGCTTTAATTTTACAAGAGCTTGCATTACTCCAAGTATGCAGGCTGCACCGGACATATCATCTTTCATTGTGAGCATTGAAGATGCAGGCTTCAAGTCCAGCCCGCCTGAATCAAAACAAATACCTTTGCCAATAATTGCAATACGTTTTTTGGGGTTTATTCCTTTGTATTGCATGTGGATAAATTTTGGTGGGTTAACACTTCCTTGTCCGACTGCCAAAAAGGCACCCATACCCATTTTTTCAATTTCAGTTTTTTCATATATTTTTGTTTCAATGCCGTTTATGTTTTTTGCGATTTCTGCGAGTCTTTCAGGCGTAGCAAGCTGAGCCGGCGTATTTGCCAAATCTCTTGTGAATTTCATAGCTTCACCAATTACCAAACCTTCTTTTATACTATCTTCAGTACAGTTTGCAAAAATAATTTCATCCAGGTGATGGGATTTTTCTGATTTGTATTTGTCATATGAGTAATCAGCTATCATTGCACCTATTGCGGCTTGTTTGCCATAATCTATATTTGTATCAAAGTCAAAAGCAGCTTTTTTTGCTTTTATTTGATTTAATTTTTTTATGGCTTTTGATGTAATTTCTCTTACTTTATTTTGATTAAATTCATCTCTTTTACCACACCCTATTACAAGAATTTTGTCTGCAGATAAATTACCTAATGTATGAATTAAGTATGTTTGTCCGAATTTTCCCTCAAATTTATCTTTTTCTACTACGTATTTATTTACAAAATCAAAATGAGTGTCCTCATCCTCATATTTTGAAATTACAAGAACTTCTATTGGCATCTCTCTTACATTTTTTGAAACTTTAATTTCCATTTTTTCTCTCCTTTTTCGCTCAAAGTATAACACTTTTGAAAATTTTTGTAAATTAATTTAATATATTAGCAATTTTTAAAATTTACCAGTATTAGATAAGTATGCAAATTCAAAGCATAAACGCACAAATACCAATAAGGAATCGTTCAAATAATCTTAGTTTTGGCGGAGTGCTCCATATTGACCGTAGTACAAATAGTATAAATGACAGTTGGTTTTTTCGTGACATAGATACGCTTGAAGCTGCTTCAGAACATTTAAGAACGGTTTTCCCTGAAGGAGCGAATGTTTTAGTATATGCAAGCTCAACAGGAGAAGAAAATATTTCTCTAAAAGCTCTGTTACCGGATTCAAAATATAAAGTAATCGGCTATGACAACAGCAAAGAAATTTTAAATCTTGGTAAACGTGGTGTATATAGTCTTTTTTCACACTGGTATGATTCTTTTTTACTTCCTAATAAGGCATATGTTTTAAAAGATTCAGGAAAAGGAAGTGCGCCATATGATACCCGTAAAAACATTTCATTACGTGAAAAGTTTAACAGGATTATGAAAGAAATTCCAAGAGCTGATGCTTTTGATAATATAAATAACAAAACATACTATAAAAAAATGAAATATTCTATTCCCCATTTTGTAGAGAAATTTTATTGTATAAGAGATCAGTTCAAGTCAGATATTGATTTAAGGCTTGGAAATGTTTTGAATGTGGGTGATGTAAAAACTCAAAGACCTGTGGGTGCTGTCTTCTTTAGAAATGCTATATATCACTTGTGCGGGAATAATATTGATGAAGTTTTATTGTTTAACCATCCAAAGGGCCATGTTTGTGATAAGCAGCTGCTTTTTGATAATTTTGTAAACGCATTACATAAAACTATTGCTGATGACGGAATTTTCGTTCTCGGGAACAGCTTAAAAGAACACTTATTTTGGGCAGACCCTACAACTCCAAAAGATAAAAAAGCTTTCTTTTTAAATACAAATTTCTTCAACAAAAATATTGACATACATATGAACCATGCAATTGAAGAATGTTACATAAAATCTCCTTTAGAAGAAGCACTTTCAAAAAAATTTATTCCTATATATTATTCTTTTGTTGAAAGCTTCGGCTTAAAAGTGAAAGTTCCTACTATTTGGAAAAAAATCCGTATATAGATTTGTATACAAAAATAAAATTTTACTATACAAAAACAAAAAATTATGCTACAATAAGTACAGATGTAGTAGTAAATATTTTTTGGAAATATATGCAATGATATTCGTTTAATTATTTAATATTCGAGTACCCGATAGGATAAATGTATCGGGCATTGTGTGTATTATTAAAAAATAGAAAAGGATAAGGTACTTTATGGACTTTTATTTAATTATTGCGATTATTGCGGTAATAGCATTAGTCGCTGCGCTGATTGTCCAGCAAAGCAAAACGAAATCCATGCTTCTGTCTGTAGAAAAAGATAAAAAAGCATTGGTTGAAAAAGAAAAGCTTCTTCTAAAAGAGGCAAAAATTAAAGCAATTGAAGAATTGCAAGACGACAGAGAAAAATTGAATGAGGAAGAAAGAGAACGCAGGCAAGAGTTAACAAGACAAGAACAAAAATTAGCAAAAAGAGAGGATATGCTTGAAGATAAAATTCAAGAATATACAGAAAAAGATATCCAAGTTCAAAAAAAATTAGACGAATTGCTGGAAAAAGAAGATTACTTGGCAGAAATAGTTCAAAAACAGACGACAGAACTGGAACGTATTTCCGGAATGTCTGCAGAAGATGCAAAAAATATGCTTTTAGAACAATTAAAGCATGATTTGGCTCAAGAACAAATGCAATTAATAAGAGAAAATGAAGCAAAAATAAAAGAAATTTCACTTGAAAAATCAAAAGAAATTTTATCAAGCACAATGCAGAGATGTATGATAGAACAGGTGGTTGAAACTACTGTATCTGTTGTTGCTCTTCCAAATGATGAAATGAAGGGACGTATTATCGGCAGAGAAGGAAGAAATATCAGAGCATTGGAAACTTTAACAGGTGTCGATTTAATCATTGATGATACACCGGAAGCTGTAGTATTATCAAGTTTTGATCCAGTTAGACGTGAAATTGCAAAACTAGCGTTAGAAAAATTAATAGTAGACGGCCGCATTCACCCTGTCAGAATTGAAGAAATGGTTGAAAAAGCCCAAGAAGAAATTGATAAAAAAATATGGACAGAGGGTGAAAATGCAGCTTTAGAAATGGGTGTTATGGGGCTTAATAAAGAGCTTATAAAAACACTCGGAAGACTTTATTACAGAACAAGTTACGGTCAAAATGTTCTGAAGCACTCTTTAGAAGTCGGATACATTGCAGGGATGCTTGCCGCAGAAATCGGTGCAAATGAAGCAATTGCCAAAAGGGCAGGTTTACTCCATGATATTGGTAAGGCTGTTGATCAGACTCAAGAAGGTACTCATATCCAACTGGGGGTTGAGTTAGCTACGAGATTTGGTGAAAAGAGTGAAGTTGTTCACGCAATAGAAGCGCATCACGATGATGTTGTAGCAAATACGATTGAAGCAGTACTTGTAAAAGTTGCGGATGCAATTTCAGCAGGAAGGCCCGGAGCCAGACGTGATACGTTAGAAATATATATCAAACGTCTTCAAAAAATTGAAGAAATCGTTAACAGCTATGAAGGAATCAAGCAGTCTTTTGCTGTTCAAGCCGGTCGTGAGGTGAGAATTATTGTTGAAGCTGAAAAATTTGATGATTTGGCTTCTCAAAAATTAGCAAGAGATGTTGCAAAGCGAATAGAAGATGAACTCGATTATCCGGGACAAATCAGGGTTACTGTTGTGAGAGAATTCAGAACGACTGAAATAGCAAAATAAATTGAAAGGTTATAGTTGAACGGTTGAAAAAATTCAGCTGTTCAACTTTTAATAAGAAAAATGGCAAAAAGTAATGATACATTAAAAATTTTATTTTTTGGCGATTTGGTTGGCAAGCCGGGAAGGCTTGCTGTGCGCAAATATTTGCAAAAAAAATATTCAAATGTATCTTCTGACTATTTGACTTTTGTTATTGCAAATGTAGAAAATGCTTCACATGGTTTTGGATTAACCGAAAAAAATTATAACGAATTATCTGAATATGGAATTGATTGTATGACGTCAGGAAACCATATTTTTGATAAGAAAGAAATTTTTAACTATATTGAAAATGCTGAAAAACTTGTAAGACCATTAAATTATCCTGTAGGTACTGCCGGCGTTGGAAGCAGGGTTTTTGAACTTAAAGACGGGGTAAAAGTAGCTGTCATAAATCTTTTAGGCAGAGTGTTTATGAGTCCTATAGATTCACAGTGGTCTGTAATTAAAAATGAGGTAAACAGATTAAAAGAAATTACTCAGATAATTATTATAGATTTTCATGCAGAGGCTACTGCTGAAAAAATTTGTTTTGCAAAATATTGTTCTGAACTCGGTGTAAGTGCGTTTATCGGAACTCATACTCATGTACAAACGGCTGATGAACAAGTGATAAATAATATGGGATATATTACTGATGCCGGTTTTTGCGGAGCTCAAGACAGCGTAATCGGAATGGAGTATAAAACGTCGTTAAACAGATTTACAACAGCCATTCCTGAAAGATATGATGTAGCAGATGGTGATGTCGTCCAAATTAATGCTGTAGAAATTGAAATTGATTCTAAAAGCGGACATACTGTTGCTATAAAAAGAATTTTTATGCTAGACAACAATAAGGAAAAGGAAAATGAAAACTGATTTGCATATTCATACGCTATATTCAGACGGTGTTTTTTCTCCGGAAAAGATAGTTGATACTGCAATTGATGTCGGACTTCAAGCAATTGCTCTAACGGACCATGATAATGTGTTATCGTATGATGTCGCTATGAATTATATTAAAACCTCAGGTAAAGAAGATAAATTGGAAATAATCCGTGGTATAGAAGTAAATACTTTATATAAGGGGAATGAAGTCCACATACTTGGGTATTTTATGAATGTCGAGGATAACGATTTTAAAGAAATGCTGAAGCTTCAACAACAAGCACGTGTTAAACAGACAAAAGAAATTATATCTCTCCTTTATAAAAAAGAAGGTATAAAAATAAAATTTGAAGATATAAAAAAACAAGTAGCAGAAGGCGGTAGTATTGGAAGGCCTCATATTGCAAAAGCAATAACAAATGCCGGTGGAACAAGCAGTGTTATGGAAGCTTATGCAAAGTACATAAATGATGAG
>CACYCU010000116.1 GCA_902772945.1 uncultured bacterium
ATAAAACCGTTGAAGTTGCAAAAAATATGGGCGTAAAACATTTTGTAGAATTTTCTCACAATTGCGGGCTCGCTAAAGCTTTCGTCGCAGGTTTAAACAAGTCTTTAGAAATTGGTGCTGATATAATTGTAAATACTGATGCTGATAATCAATATCGTGCATCAGATATTGAAAAACTAATTCAGCCTATATTAAATTCAGAGGCAGATATTGTAATTGGAACTCGTCCTGTTAACAAAATAAAACATTTTTCGTTGATAAAAAAAATATTGCAAAAACTTGGCTCTTTTGTAATGAGAAAAATAAGTTCAACTGAAGTTGAAGATGCCCCGAGCGGTTTTAGGGCAATGTCGAGGAATGCAGCACTCCAGTTGAATGTTTTTGATAATTATACGTATACTCTTGAAACAATAATACAGGCAAAAGCAAAAGGCTTGGTTATAAAATCTGTTCCTGTTGATGTAAACCCGGATATGCGAAAATCAAAGCTTGTAAAAAATATTTTTGATTATATAAGGCATTCAATTTTTACCATGGTCAGGATGTTTCTGATATACAGACCTTTTAGGTTTTTCTCGATTATAGCAAGTATTTTTATATTTGTTGGCATGATTTTAGGTTGCCGCTTTTTATATTATTATTTTAATTCAAGCGGATCTGGTCATATTCAGTCTTTGATTTTATCTGCGATATTGTTAATAACAGGAGTACAAATATTTGTCATTGCAATTTTTTCAGAGCTATTTTCTATAAATCGTAAACTGCTTGAAGATGTTCAAAAGCGATTAAAACTTATGGACTTAAAATGATTTTGTGTATATATTTAAAAAGGAATTATTATGATACAGATAGAATTTTCAGATAAGATAAAAGAATTTTTTACTTCTTCAATTGTGCGAAAATATTTTTCATTTTTTGCTTTTACTATTTTGATGACAGCAATAATAGCTTCTCAAAATTTCTTTTTTCAAAATATAGTTGAAAACGGAATTAGCAAAAGAAAAATTGAAGCTCAAAAAACTCTTACTGTTGAAGATGTAAAACGTACAGAGCAGAGAAGAAAAGAAGTTGCACAAAAAGTTGAACCTGTTCTTGTGCCGGCTGAAGATGAATTTATAAAAACAAATTTGCAAACTTTGCAATCTTCAATTGTGCAGATAAGAAAAAAAGAAACTTCAGATTTAGTAAAAAGGCAAGATATAGAAGTTCTTATGGACTTATCTGATAATCCAAAAAGAGAATTTATTGTGAATTTTCTTTTAAAAGCTGATGATAACAGCTTGTACGAAGCTTTTGATAAAGCATCTATGACGTTGACTAATATTCTTAGAAAAGGTATTACGGAGCAAGATTACGAAAAAAATAATATCGATAAAATTATTACAAGTAACCTTGTTTCAAATGTATCTAAGCGTCAAGTAGCTGTTATAAATGCAGTTTTAGAGCAGGTTATTGTACCAAATTTGGTTGTAGATGAGTTTGCAACGGAGATGGAAAGGAAGAATGCTCAAAGCTCTATCAAACCATATGAAGTAGTTTTTCAAAAAGGCGATATTATTCTGGCTCCGGGAGAACCGGTTACCCCTTTGAAAAGACATGCTCTTCGTCAGGCTGGGTATAATCTCTACGAACTCAATTGGCAAGGTCTTAGTGCTATATATATAATTGTGTTTATAGGAACTTTATTGTTCTTAGCATATATGAAGTTTTTTGAAAAAGAGTTTTTGCAACCGAGATATTTGGCTATTTGCGCAAGTTTATCATTACTGCTTGCTTTTATAGCGGTATTGTTGCCAATTGGCTTTTCTCCCTATGTGATTCCGATTCCTGCTTTTTTGATTTTGACTTCTATATTCACAAAGCCAAGAATAGCATTTGTTGCTTCTTTGCTGCTTTTATCAATGATGACTATCGGGTATCAATATAATGTTCAATTCTTTGTTGCATTTTTGTTGCTAAGTTTAATTTCAATAATTTTAATATCACAAATTAGATATGCTGAGAGGGTTGATTTAATTAAAGCGGGATTTAATATTGGACTTTGCGGACTAATAATTGTATTAAGTATATATATACTTGAAAAATGCTTAATTGATGTCAGCAGTGTGTTAATAATAAAAAATTGCGCATACATATTTTTGAATGCTATAATCAGTGCAATTATAGCATCTGGTTCGCTTCCTTTATTTGAAAATATATTTAAAATTATTACTCCTTATGGTCTTGCAGAACTTGGGGATCATAATCAAAAACTTTTAAAAAGGTTGCAAATGGATGCTCCCGGAACCTATCATCATAGTCTTATGGTATCAAATTTGTGCGAAGCAGCTGCTGAGGCAATCGGCGCAGATCCGGTATTAGCCAGAGTAGGTGCTTTATACCATGATATTGGAAAATTAAAACGACCTCTTTTCTTCGTTGAAAACCAATCATATTTTTTGATTGAAAATCCTCATAACAAATTTACACCACGTATAAGTAAGATGATAATAACCGCTCACCCGAAAGATGGGGTAGAAATTGCAAAAGAGTATGGTTTACCGCCAATAATTAATAATTTTATTCTTCAACATCATGGGGAGGGTTTGGCAAGTTATTTTTATAACCAGGCCGTTCAGGAAGAAGGCGCTGAAAATGTAAAAGCTGAACAGTTCAGATATTCCGGTCCAAAACCAAACATGAAAGAAACTGCAATCTTGATGATTGCTGATGCTGTTGAATCGGCTGTCAGGTCTTTAAAAAATCCTACAACTGAAGAAATTGATTCAATGATTGATAAAATAATAATTGAAAGATTAAATGATACTCAACTGTCTGACAGTCCGTTAACCTTGAAGGATATTAAAACTATTGCATCAACTTTCTCAAGAATACTTAGAGGTATGCAACATAACAGGATAAAATACCAACAGAATTTGCCTGAAGGTATTCAATCTGTTGTAATGCCGGCAAAACTGTTAGATGAGGATTTAGAAAATAAAATTAAGCAGCTTGAGGGTGATAACGAGGGTGATAATGACTAAATTCCTTGTTATAAGTGAGAATGTTTACAGTAATTGGCAAATTAATGAAAAATTTTTTATTGATACCGCCAAAAAGATATTTAAGTTTTATTTAACACAGCCCGTTATAAGAGAACATTCTTGTTTAAGTTTATATGAATATAATACGATATCTTTTGATATATTATATTGTGATAGTAAAAAAACTCATGAAATTAACAGAGAATATAGGGATAAAGATTATCCTGCGGATATTATAACTTTTGCTATATTTGCTGATAGTGATGAAAAATTTGTTTTTGACGGTGAAATCAATTTGGGTGAGATAATAATTGCACTGGATAAGATTATAGAGGAAGCTGATAAAAAACAAACAACGAAAGAGCACGAGTTAGCGTTTTTAATCAGTCATGGGATACTACATCTTTTAGGATTTGACCATCAAACAGAAGAAGATTATAATTTTGTTGTGGAATTACAGAATAGGGCTTTAGAGTATGTCAAAATTTAAACAGCAAGGTTTTTCAAGAACTTTTAAAAATGCAAGAAAAGGCATGCGAATAGTTTTGAAATCGGAAGTTAATATAAGAGTGCATATATGTGTTGCTCTCGGTGTTATGGCTTTAGCTTTTTTGTTAGGGTTTTCCATAAACAAAATTTGTATATTACTATTGACAATAGCTTTTGTGATAGTTACGGAAATGGTTAATTCTGCTGTTGAATTTTCATTAGATGCTGTTTTTCATAATAAATATTCAAAAATGGTTGGTATGGCAAAAGATATAGCAGCAGGAGCTGTTATGTTTGCCTCTGTAATCGCTGTTATTATAGGTGTTTTACTATTTGGTTCTGCGATACTTGATTTGTTATGATTCTTTTAAATGCTTTATGTGCCTATATACATACAGCAAACCAAGAACGCCAAATATTACTACTATTGCGATGTCAAACTTGTGCCAAATATGTTTGAATGCTTCCATATTTTCACCCATTTTGATGCCAATGTATATTAAAACATAGCTCCAAATCAATGAACCTAAAAATGTAAGAGTAAAGAAGACTCTTTTTTTTGCCCTTAATATTCCTGCAGGGAGTGAAATAAAGGTTCTTACAACAGGGAGCATTCTGCATAAGAAAAATGCCCAATCACCGTATTTTTCAACCCATTTATCAGCTTCTTCCAAATCTTTGTGAGAAACAAGAAAATATTTACCGTATTTTTCAACAAATGTTCTTCCGCCAAAATATCCAAGGTAATATGATGGAATAGAACCTAATATGCACCCAAAAGCTCCAGCTAAGGCTGCAATATGAAAGTTTATCTCTCCTTTATTTACCATAATTCCGGCAAACGGCAATATTGCTTCTGAGGGAAGGGGTATAT
>CACYCU010000117.1 GCA_902772945.1 uncultured bacterium
AGGAACCGAACATAAAGGTTTTGAAAATTCGTTTGAAGGACTTTTCAAAGGTGCAAAATGGGTTATAATATCAGACAAAAAAAATAAGATCTAAAATGTTTGTCTAAACATTGTGCATGTTATCAAAGATTTCTTTTTTCTGAACCCAAATTTCCATTCCCAGTTCTTCGCCGGTTTTTGTTAAAACTTCTTTAATTTCTTTAAAAGAATATTTAGAATTCTCAATATTACATAACATAAACATTACAAAATGTCCTTGCATCAATGTTTGTTTAATATCTTCAATATTAACTTCATAATCCGCAAAAACTTTTGTAACCTTTGCAACAATTCCTATTTTATCGACACCTGAAACCGTAACAATAATTTTATCTGCTGTCATACAATTACCTTTCCTAACCATTGGGCAATTTTATATTTTTCACAATAAGTTTTCAAATCAGCTTTTACATCCTTGCATAACACATATAAAACAATTATATTTGGAACACACATCGCAATCATCATTGCATCAGTTATATCAATAATTGATTTTACATTCATACAAGAACCTATCACAATGAATACACAGTATATAATATTAAATGTTAAAACGCGTTTTTTGCCTTCGCCTAACAAAAAAGTCCAAGCTTTTTGTCCGTAATATGCCCAAGATATCAATGTAGAAACTGCAAATAATACAGCTATAATTGACAAAATTACGGGGAAAAACGGTATTACAGATTGAAATGCATTTGAAGCAAGCTCAATTCCGGATATTTGACCGATTTGCGATGTATCAAGAACACCTGAAAACACAATTGCACAAGAGGTAAACAAACATAAAATACCTGTTAAGAAAGTTTCTAAAAGTGCAACAAAGCCTTGTGATACAGGTTCTTTCGTTTGTGCGGTTGCATATACAATAGCAGCGGCACCTGTTCCTGCTTCGTTAGATTGAACCGAACGGCGCAATCCAATTATTATAGTTCCAAACACACCGCCTGCGACTGCAGTCGGATGAAATGCTTCTCTTAATATAAGCATTAGAGCATGAGGAATGTTCATGAAATTTGCGCAAATTACAATTAAACCGGAAATTATATATAATGCACACATCGTCGGAGTCAAAACCGTAGTAACCTTTGCTATACTCTTAATACCTCCGACAACTACAAGACCTATCAATATAGCCGCCGTCAAACCTATAACCCACGTAAATCCATGAAAAATACTATGCTCACCACCTGTAATAAATATTATTTGATGCGCTGTTTGATTAATTTGAATCATATTTCCGCCGGTTATACCACCGCCTATACATAATATTGCAAATATTACAGATAAAGGCTGTCCAAGCCATCTCATATTTTTTCTTGTCAAACCGTGAGCAATATAATGCATAGGACCGCCTGATATAGATCCGTCAAGATTAAATCTTCTGTATTTAACAGCCAATGTTGCTTCAACAAATTTTATTGACATACCTAAAATAGCTCCGAAAAATATCCAAAAAGCAGCCCCGGGTCCGCCTATTGAAATAGAAATAGCAACACCAGCAATACTGCCGATACCGATAGTTCCGGACAATGCTGTAGCTAAAGCTTGAAAGGGAGAAACCTCACCTTCACTGCCATCTTTAGAAGGTTTTATAATTAAATCAACTGCATGCTTAAATCCCCATATAGCAATTCCACGAAAATAAAATGTAAAAAATATTCCGGCAAAAAGCACCCAAAAAATAATCAAAGGGACTTCCCCTCCTGCAATATGTATAGGATAAAAAATTATTTTTGCAATTGCATCAGAAACAGGTGCAACATATTTATCCATAAGGAGATCAATATTGGCCGCATTTGCCTTTTCAAAGCTCAACAAAAGTGTCACAAGTGAAATCAAAAATTTTTTCATTAACTACTTTCCTTTCGGCTAACTGAGGAAACCATTTACAATGTTAGCAAAAACATGGTTAAATGTTTAAAATTTTTTATAAAATATTAAAAATTTGTTGCAAATAGTTTTGGGCAACACGTTTAGATGTGTAAAATTTTAACGTATCCAATGCATTTTGTTGAACTTTTTGTATTGACTCAGTAGAAAGGTTTTTTATTCTTAAAATAGTTTTTTTGATACTTTCAGCATCAGGTTCCGTTAAAAACCCGTTTTCTCCGTCTTTAATAATTCCTGAGATTCCGTCATTTTGTGTACAAACTGTAATACAGCCTTGCGACATAGCCTCTAAATATACCATACCAAATGTTTCGTTTATACTCGGCAGAATAAAAATGTCACTTTCACGCATTTTTGCATAAACTCTCTCTCGTTCCAATCTTCCTGTAAAAATTACCTCTTTATCGAGTTTTTCAAGATATTTTTTTTCTTTGCCATCACCTATAACTGTTAATTCTACATCTTGAATTCCTTTGCAGGCTAATATCAATTTATCAATATTTTTGCGTTTAATTAAATTTGCACAAGTAAGAATTTTGTAGCTTGAAGAAAGTTGAAAGGTTGAGGGATTTATGATACTTTCATCAATCCCTGACGGTGCAACAAATGTTTTTGTTTCAAATTCCGGATAAAGTTTTAACAGTTTATTTTTAATAACAAAAGAACGGCACGCTATAGCTTTTGCATTGTATAAAGCTCTTTCCAAGCGTTTTTTAAAATAGAATTTATATAAAGGTTTTGTTAAAACCTCAATATCAGAATTGTGAATACCGGCAACAAAAGAAACACCTGTTTTATCAGCATACAAAATACCTGAAGGCATATGCGCAATTACTAAATCGTAATTATCTTTTAAAGGTTTTACTTTCCAAAACGGTGTTAAAAAATTTATATTAAAAACATTCCCATACAAACCGGTTTTATAAAACGGTTTTCCCCTCAAAAAAGAATTTAAAATAAAATTAGGTTTTATAACATCTACTGTATGACCTGATTTTTCCCATTCTTGAACAAAATTTAACAGAGTTCTCGGAGTTGTTTTTTCTTTTTTGCTAACAGGGTACAAATCAGTTATAAACAATATTTTCATAAAAAAATTATACTCGACATCAATTGTAATGTAAATATTTTTAGATTATTATAAATTTATGGAATACAAAGATTACTTGGATAAAGGAATACAAGAAACAAATGAGGGCAAATTTGATGATGCACTGCATTCTCTAAACAATGCGATTAGTTTGAATCATAATGACCCATTGGCATTTTTTTCATTGGCAATAGTTTTTCATAATTTGTACGAATACAAATCTGCATATGAAAATTACACTATGGCAATAAATTTAAACCCAAAAATGACAGATGCATATTTCAATCGTGCACAGGTAATCATAGCGGAAAAAGACGATTCCAGATTGCTTGAAGCTATTGAAGATTTGGATAAAGCAATTGAACTTGATCCTAAATTTATAGATGCATTGTATTTCAAAGCCGTATGTCAAAAAAAACTGGAAGACTATAAAGGCGCAATAGAAACTTTGGATAAAGTCCTTGCAATTGATCCGCAGGCAATTTATTCAAAAGCTTTAAGTATTTTGATTAAACAAAAATATTTAAAATAAAAAATCTTTTTTTAATTTCGTTATTTTATCAAACGATTTTTCTATATTTTCAGAAAGTTCTTTATCTGATAAGGCTTTTTTAGCAATAGTTTCAATAATTTCTACAGTTTCAGGGTTTGAATTTCTGTAAATAAACATATTAAGTCCGGCTCTTATCCCCATTTCACAAGCTTCTACAGTTCCAAACTTTGCAACACCTTTCATCACCATATCGTCTGATACAGCAACTCCGTCAAAACCGAGTTCATTTCTTAAATATCCAATTGCATTTTTACTCAGACTTGTTGGGATAGCATCTTTTTCAAAGCACTTGCAGTGCAAATGAGCTACCATAACCATTTCAACTGTTTTTGCACAAGCTCTGAAGGGTTTTATATGAGTTTTTTCCATTTCATTAATTGTTAAATCTATTTCCGGTAAAGTTAAGTGACTATCGGCATTAGCATCACCATGACCGGGAAAATGTTTAACACACGGAATAATCCCTTTTTCCCGATAGGCCTGAGATACTATTTTTTCTGCTTGTATAACTTTATCAGGATTGTTTGAAAAAGCTCTTTCTCCAATAATAGGATTATTCGGATTTGTATTTACATCAATACAAGGTGCAAAATTCAAATTAATACCAAAATCTTTCAATTCCTCTGCAATTTCTATTGTCTGCTTATAAAGAAAATTTTCTCCATTTTCATAAGCATACTTTGCTGATAAATATTTTTTACCGTGATAAATATTTTCAGTACGTTCAACTCGTCCGCCTTCTTGATCTATTGATAAAAAAGGAACTGTTGTAGAATTCGCTTTTATACTTGAAATAAGATTTTTGAATTGTTCAACAGATTGAATATCTTTTGTAAAAAATATTATTCCGCCAAGATTATTTTTCAGAGCTTCTTTATAACCATCACCCTCTGTTCCCAGAATAAACATCTGGTATAATTTTTGCTTCAAGTTCATTATAACACCTTATCAACAAGCGGCAAAAGATTGCTCAAATTTCCGTTTTGAACAACTTTGTTAATTTCATTCAATACCAATTCCATATCATCAGGAGTTTTTAACACAGAAGGAATAACCAAGTCATTTGTCTTTTGAGTTTTTACAAAACCTTCATTTGCCTTTAAAAATTCTCTGTATGCATCCGCTATTTTTATCAAGGATTCATCATATGAATAATTTTGGCCTATGTAATATTTTGCATCTTTTTTTAATCTTTCAAGATATTCCTTAAAAAAATTCACTTCGCCTAAGGTTTCTTCATCAGAATATTCTCCGCCATAGCATAAATTATTCAATATATCCTCATTTTCAAATTGTTTTATATAAACTGCCCACAGCATACAACCCAAATAAAAGCCGGCATATTCTTTTATCAACGACTGAAGCCTCGGATAATACATTTTAAAATGCATTTTTCTTTGATTGAAATTTTTCAACTGTCCTAAAGAACCGTAAACATACTCTATACTTGGTATAAACGCTGACATATGCTGCACAAATCCCGGATCAAATTTTATTTCCATAACTCTCCTTATAACATTTCAAATTTTATCATTTTCTTACTATTATTTAATATCTTTTGCTGAAACTTTTTATCATATTGTAATCTATACCCATTTGAGAATGCTTTTACAACTGCATTGGCGAAGGTTCTTCTTGAGCTCCAGTAAGCTGTATGCGCAAAAAGAAAAGAACGTTTGGACCAAACACTTGAATTGTCATAAATAAATCCTGTCGGATTTTCAATTTTAATATCCGTAACTTTTTCCATCTCATCTATTGTTAAGTTTCTTGTTGTCGGAAAACCCAAAGGATCTTCTCTGTAATTTACAGTAATAAAAAATAAACCGTTTTCCAAAACATACTTAATCATCAATTTGTTATAATAATTTAGTTCATAATCAGGATCAGCCAAATCCGAATAAAACAGCACCAAAGGACTTGCAAAATTAACAACACCAGCAAGAGAATTTTCAGGAATACAAGCTTCTCGAGTTGCATCCTGCAATTTTAAATAATTAGATTCCAATTCACTATCTACATTTTGAAATACTAAATGCCCCGCATCTGATACAACACCAATCTGAGCCTTTGATAAAGCTGATATACAAGTATTTTTTACCGGATGCTCTTTTACAAAACTTCTTACATCATCACTGACATTAATTGTATTAAATAAATTTTCTGCATTTATGTACGGAAGCTTATTAAACAAATACTCATATGTTATAAATGTTCCGGCAGAATAACCATAAAGAACAACCCTGTTTCCACTCCGGTATTCCGAAATAACACTTTTGTGCAAATCATCCAAAATTGGAAGCATATTATGCTGCTTTTGAACCCATATTGCATCATGCAAAAACGCAGTCAGCATAGAGCGCATTTTATACGCCATTGTAGGACTTAGAGCTTTCGAAATATCAAGTTGTTTATGAACAAAATCTAAATCATCTTTGCTTTTATCACCCCAAAAGAATATTACCGGCTCCGATTTTACTGAATATTCTTGTTTGTTTAAAAATATTTTTTTTATCTCTTTATTTTTTTCAAACTTTTTTTTCATTACAGGATGAAGCTTTTTTACACCTTTTTCATACCAATTCTTCATTTTGGCATCATTATTGTTTGATCCGTTGATGTACACAAAACTTACATCCTGAGCGAAACAAAAACTCTGGAAAACAAATATACCTATAATAATCCCTAAAATCTTTTTCATAAGAATATTTTACACTAAAAATATAATCCATTCAACAAAAAACGGCGGATAAAATCCGCCGTGAAACATTATAAGTTTTTATAATTATTCGTTAGCTGTAATTTTATATACACAACCAGCCAAAATGCCTGCTACCAAGTTTGTTAAAGCAGTAATTCCTGCAACTTTCCAACAAGCTGTACCCATTGTTAATAAACCTAAAGCTACAGCCGGATTGAAAGCACCAAAGCAGATTCCTGCAGTTGCAAAAGCACCTACAGTAACTGTAGCACCAATTGCCAATCCATAGAACGAATTGCCATCTGTATCTTTGTCTGTTGCTGTATGCAATACAACATAGCAAAGCGCAAATGTGAATAACAATTCTGCAACAATTAATGCAGGAATGTTAAATTTCGCTTGTTGTTCTACAGGTGTTACAACAACCAAGTATGAAACAACCAATGCTGCCAAGGCACCACCGGCTAATTGAGCTACCCAATACGGAATAAGATCTTTCCAAGGTAATGCTCCTCTAACTGCTGCCGCAATTGAAACTGCAGGGTTATAATGTGCACCGGAAACATGACCGCCTGCATATACCATAACCATTAACGCAAAACCAATTGCGATTGCAGGAATTGCGCCACCGCCTACTGAAAATACAGTACAACCAACTGTCAATACAAGAAAAAATGTACCAATAAGTTCTACTAAACACTTTTTCAACATATAAAGTCCTCCTTTTTCACGTTTGAATTTTATCACATTTTAAAAATTTTTGCAATATTTCTTAATATTTTAATTTGTGTTATAAATATTATATGTTTTACATTGAAAAAATAAATGGCAAAAAATATCTTAAAAGCACGATTTTAGAAGGTTTAAATCATTATTTTACAACAAGGGAAAGTTTTATCAAAACAAAAGAACCTGAATGTATAGAAATTGCAAAACTTAACAAAGAACTTATTTGCAAAAAACTTGATATTGATACA
>CACYCU010000118.1 GCA_902772945.1 uncultured bacterium
GCTTAATTGTCTTAAATGCAATCTGGCAGAGCAAATGGCAGTTTGGTGAAATGGTATCATATAAGGTTCATACCCTTGTGTTCCAAGTTCGACTCTTGGGGCTGCAACCAAAATTTTGAAATTTGAACTGAGTTCAATTTGCAAAAACGAGTATTTTGAATTAAAGGAGATGCTGTTATGGCATATAAAATGAGCGTAATAATACCTTGCTATAAAGCTATAGAAACACTTTCAAAAACATTACATTCAATTGCAATGCAAAGCATTTCTGATGAAATTGAAGTTGTTATTGTAAACGATTGCGATGGTTTGAATTATGATGATATAATGTATGTTTTCCCAGAATTGGACATTCGATACGTTGTGCGAGAGAAAAATGGTGGCTGCGCCGCAGCAAGAAACACTGGAATTAAAAATTGCAAAGCAGATTATATTATTTTTATAGATTCTGATGATTGCTTTTCAAACTGTCTTGCTTTAGAAATAATGTATAATCGTATAGTGGCTGAAAAGGCTGATATGCTTGTAAGCGTATTTGAAAGTGAAATGCGTTTCGCTGACGGAGTTGGAATACGTAAAATGGAACATAAACCGACTTGGTGTCATGCCAAAGCATACCGCAAACAATTTTTACTTGATAATAATATTTTTTTTGATGAAGAACTGCGAATAAACGAAGATGCAGAATTTCATCAAATTTTGATTGACTTAGGGGCAAAAGTTGCAGAAATACCAATGGTCACATTAATGTGGCGGGATAATCCTAAATCAATTACTCACCAATCATTTTATGACAACAAAAAAACTTTTGTGCAAGCTGCAATTAAATATTTAGCGGAGTGTGAAAAAAGAAAAATGAGCGGTGATAAAGTCATATTGCGAGTTTTGCAAAATCTTGTTGTGATATATCAGTATTATAATATAGTTCTTGATGATTGCCCAGAAAATGAAAGTGATTATTTAGATTGGTGTAAAAAATATTGGAAAGTTTGCGAATCGATTGTGTGCGAAGTTGATGACGAGTATATCACAAAAGTGTATTGTAGTATAATGAAAGATTTTGGCGTAATCCCTAATGTGACATTTGTTCAATTTTTAGATCGAATTAAAGGAGTGAGTTGATTGCCAACAAAACAATCTTTATCAAAGAAAAAAAAGACAACGAAGGTCGCTCAAATAGATACAACTACATTGCCGCCTTTATATAAATGTTCTTGTTGTGGCAAAATCGTGCAAGAACCACAAGGCAGATTTTTCAAAGTTGTACAAAACCCTTTATACGACGGGAATGATAATTATAGTACCGTTTGTACTACTTGTTGCAATAATTTTTTTGAACGTATGAAAGAGAAGTATCAAGACGAAAAGGTTGCGCTTCTTGTTACATGTTGCGAAATGGGTTGGTTTTTCTCTGAAAAAACATATATGGAAACAAAGGAAAAGTACCCAGACGATATTAAGCTTGGAGAGTATATTCGCAGGCTTAATTTATCGCAAAACAAAGATAAAACATTTGTAAGTTATATAATGTCCTCAATTCAGAATGAACAATTTCTTAGATCAAAAAAAGAAACCGAAGAAATGTTTGAAGCAAATTGGACAGACGAAGAACAAAAAAATATGCATACAGTTATTGAGGTTATTGGATATGATCCGTTTGCGGGTTATCAATCCGCAGACAGACGATATCTTTTTAGTGAACTTGTAAAATACCTTGATGATGAAGAAATAATGGATGATAACTATAAGTTATCTCAGATAATACAGATTGTAAATAATAATAATCAGATTAGACAGTACGATTTGCTAATTGCACAACTTAAACCTTTGAGTGATAGTAAAGATATACAAGCATTAAACGAGCTTAAAAGCAGATTGGTAATGTCTAATGATAAAATCGCAAAAGAAAATGAAATATCGGTAAAAAACAGGTCTAATAAGGACGCAGGAAAATCAACATTAACTTATCTTATGCGTGATTTGCGTGAAAAAGACTTTGATAAAGCCGAGGCTGACTATTACGATCAGCTCAAATCCGCTGGAACAAGATGGGCAGCAGAAGTGTCAATGAGCGCCATTCAAAAGAATACTTTTTTTGATGAAAATGATATGCGCGAAATTGACAGTATAAAAAGACAAATGGTTATTGAACTTCAAGAAAA
>CACYCU010000119.1 GCA_902772945.1 uncultured bacterium
CAACTAAAAAAGGTGTAACTTTTGCTCCAGATCAATTAGATATATTGGAAGAAGCTATTCAGGCTGCAAGACAAGAATTTATGGCAGAATAGTTGAAAGGTTGAAGGGTTGAATGGTTGAAAAGATAGATAATCAGTATAACAATACCCAAAAATCATTATTTAATGATAAAATTTATCAACCTATCAACCTTTCGAATATTCAACCTGATAAATATGCATTGGCTCTTGTAAATATTAAAGGACTTGGTGTAAAGACTTTTAGCTATTTAATTCCTGACGAAATGAGGGATAAGATTCAAATCGGTCAGGCTATTTTAGTACCGTTTGGCAGGCAGGGGCTTATAAATGCCTTTTGTGTAGGTTTTTCTGATTATTTGCCGGAGGGTATAAAGGCAAAAAAAATTAATAGAATTCTGGATGAGACACCGCTTTTTTCTGTGGAATATCTGAAGCTGTTAGAATGGGTTGCAAATTACTATTGTTGTGATTTGGTAACAGTTTTGAATGCCGCAATACCGATGAAACTTATTGAAAAGGCTTCAAAAACCGAGCAGATAATAGAGTTTGTCAAATTTGAGGGGGCTACAAAAAGACAAACAGAAATTTTAGATTTGCTAAAAAAATCTGGCAAAATGCCTCTTGTTATGTTTGAAAAATATGCCGGAACAACAAGGGCGACAATCAAGAAGCTTGAAGCAGCAGGTTGTGTAAAAATTATTCAAGAAGAACTTTATCGCAATCCTTTGGATATTTTAAATATCAAAGAGCGAGAGCCATTGTTTGAACTTTCCGGTGAGCAAAAAGAAGTTTACGAAGGGATTAAAAATAAAATAAATAAACCAAATGCAATATTGCTGCATGGTGTAACAGCTTCCGGAAAAACGGAAGTTTATTTTAAACTTATAGATGATACTATAAAACGAGGTAAAAATGTCCTTTTTCTTGCACCTGAAATTGCTCTTGCTTCTCAATTAACTAAAAGACTTGCAAAAAAATTCGGGACAGATGATGTTGCAATTTGGCACAGCAGTATTTCAGATGGTGAAAGGTATGACGTATGGCAAAAACTATATAAAAATGAGATAAAAATACTTGCCGGTGCAAGATCTGCTGTTTTTGCACCTTTACAAAATATTGGTTTAATAATTATTGATGAAGAACATGAAAGTGCCTATAAACAAACAACTCCTGCTCCTCGATACGATGCAAGACTTGTTGCAAGAAAATTAGCTGAATTTTACAGCTGCCCTTTATTATTAGGTTCTGCAACTCCTGATATTTCTACATATTACAGAGCTATAAATGAGGGAAATCTTTTTGAATTAAAACACAGATATAATAACGCTAAAGTTCCTCCTGTTACGGTTATCAACATGCAAGAGGACGGACGTGCTGCATATAAAAATGTGATATCAGTACCTTTGCAAACAGAAATAAAGGAAACTCTGGATAGAGGTCAGCAGGTTATTTTATTGATTAACCGCAGAGGGTTTTCAACATTTACGCAATGCAGGGCATGCGGACATGTTATCGAGTGTCCGAATTGTGCTATCCCTATGATTTGGCATTCAAATGATAATGCTTTAAAATGTCATTATTGCAATCATGTTGAATATTTTCCGGATTTTTGCCCTGAATGCGGTTCTGATGCTTTAAAAACAAGCGGAACAGGAACTCAAAAAATCGAACAATACATAAAAGATTTGTTCCCAAACAATGTTGTTGAGCGTATAGACAGTGATATTCTTGTCAGAAAAGGGGAACATGTAAGGCTTTTGGAAAAATTCCAGCGGAAAGAAATTGATATTCTTGTCGGCACACAAATGATTGCAAAGGGATTGGATAATCCTAATGTTACGCTTGTTGGGGTTATTTCTGCTGATGCAAGTTTTAATTTACCTGATTTTAGAGCATCTGAAAGAGGGTTTCAACTTTTGACACAGGTTGCAGGAAGGGCGGGACGCGGCGAATTTGCGGGAAAGGTGTTATTCCAAACTTATAATCCGGATTTTTATGCACTTGAAAGTGCCAAATCTCAAAATTATTCTGAATTTTATAATACAGAAATTGCAGCAAGAGAAGAATTTGATTATCCTCCTTTTAGTAAAATTGTCAGATTAATTTTGAGTTGTCAAAATAATTTTAGAGCCGAAAAATCAGCTCAAGAAATTGCTATGCGATTGTCAATAATGATTGAAAAAGTCGGGCTTTCTGAAAGGATAGAGGTTCTTGGCCCTACTGCTTGTGTTATAGAAAGAATAAACGGACAATACCGTTTTCAAATATTGATTAAAAATAAGTTAGAAGATAGGGGACATCAATTTATTTCAAGTTTTTTAAACAAAATTATTATGCCTAAAGATATAAAGCTTTCTATAGATGTTGACCCGCTTGATATTTTATAAAAATAAAAATTACCGAAATTTACTATTTTTTGCTTATACCTAAAGGGGATTATTTTATGTGTGTATAAGTTTACAATTTAAATGTGGAGTGCTTATCATGCTTATTAATTGTCAAGAAGGCGGTGTATACAATCGCTTGGAAATGAAAAATGTAAATAAAGATATTCTCGATTGGCTTGAAGATATTATTGAAGAAAACAACAGCCGTATCGAAAGAAAAGAGTGGAAAAGTAAATACAACAGTTATGTTGTATATGACTATGAACCATTTTGTACGGACGGATTTGAAATTAATCTCGTAATAACTTCGTACAATCCCGCTTATTTAAATTTTATAAAATATCTTTATGATGAGAAAATAAGTACTATAGAATATCTTAATAATTGCATTGGAGTTTAAAAAAAGAACAGGATAGCCTGTTCTTTTTTTTATTATATTAATTTGTTATTTTACGCTTCAGTAGCTTCTTGAGCTTGAGTGAAACACTCTTTGCAAAGTACGTCTTTACCCGCAACCGGTTTAAATGGTACTTGAGTTTGAGCTCCGCATTTTGAGCAAACTGCTTCGTACATTTTTCTGTGTCTTCTGTTGTTTTGTCTGCGTTTTTTTCTGCAGTCCGGACATCTTTTTGGCTTGTTTACCAAACCTTTTTCAGCATAAAATTCCTGCTCACCTGCTGTGAATACAAATTCTGCTCCGCAATCTTCACAAACAAGTTTTTCATCTTGGTACATCTGTCTTCTCCTAATTTAATTTGTACTTTAAAGAGAACCACTCTTTAATTCATCCGATTATACAATATTTTTTAAAAATATGCAATAGTTATAAAATTAAATTATTGTTGAAAGTGAAGGAGCTATTGATATAAATTGTCTTATAAGATCCCTATCCCATTGTTTTCCTGCGCCTTCTTGTAAAATTTCGCAAGCCTTTTCAACACTCATACCTTTTCTGTAAGGTCTGTCAGATATAAGAGCATGGTATGTATCTGCAACGGCTATAATTCTTGCCTCAAGCGGAATTTCATCTCCTTTTAGATGTTCCGGGTATCCGGATCCGTCTAAATGTTCGTGATGATATTTTACCATTGGAATTAGTTCTCTCAACGCTTCGTTTGGCGCAAGAACTTTTTCTGCACCGATAACAGGGTGTTGTTTCATAATCTGCCATTCTTCATCTGAGAGTTTGTCCGGTTTTTTTAGTACATTTTCCGGTATACCGATTTTTCCTACATCATGGAGCAGTGCACCAAGTTTGATTTTTTGAACTTGATCTTCAGGAAGATTTATTGCACGAGCAAGAGCTTCTGAATATCTTGATACTGATGTCGAATGACCTTTTGTATAAGGATCTTTCGCATCAATTGCACCTGCTAATGAATTTGCAAGTTCCATAAGGTGGTTTTGTGAAATTATTTTTTCATTGTTAAACTTATGTACAAGTTCTTCTTCAAAGTCAATTCCAAGTTGTGCATGGCGTTTTGAAATGACTTCAGCAAAAGAATTTAGAGCATCGTCTGCCCAGAAATTGAAATCAGATGAACTGACTATAGCTGACATGCCTTCCTTATACCCTTTTGCTTGAGAAATATACATTGCTTGCTCTGCAAGAATAAGCAATTTTTCCTGATCTCTGCTTGCTTCAGGGAATGTTGTTATACCTACAGAAACCTTAACCGGTCCGACATCATCTACAAAGCAACAAGACAGACAGTATGTAATATATTCTGCCAAATATTTGGCATCTGCTGTTCCTGTCTCGGGCATGATGATAGCAATTTCATCGCCACCGTAACGTCCTGCTTTATCAGTACTTCTTATATTTTGTTTAACTTTTTCTGCAAGAAGTTTGATTACTTCATCGCCCTTTGCGTCACCTAATTCTCTGTTAATTTTAGATATATTATTTACATCAAGCATTATGATTGACAGTTGAGTTTCATTTTCTTCCGCTCTTTTTAGTTCAGCTGCCAAGATTTCTTGAAACCCTCTGTGTGTATATAGCCCTGTTAATGTATCAGTATTTGTGTATTTGTTTGTTTGTTCCAGAAGTTCCATATTTTGCATGAATAATGCACAATAATTTGCAATAAACGAGAACAAACCAATATGGTCTTCAAGGTCGTTTTTACCGATAATCATCACACCTTTACAACCGTTGACAGAATTTAGCGGAAGAATTAGTGATGATGAATTTTGCATGTATGGTATTTTTAAGAAACTATTATCATCAAAATAAATAGGTTTGCATGTGTTAAAACATTCAATTATCGGGTTTGTGTCTTCTGACAAGAACACTTTTGATGTATATGTATTGCCCATGGAATTAAATAATTTTAAATTAAGACATTTCGATTTTTCGTGATAAATTCCAAATGCCGTAAAAACATTGTCTAATTTTTCCAATAGAACATTGTGCATAGATACAAATAAATCTTGTTCTTTTGTCTTGTTTATTAGTGCTGAATTTAGAGCGAGTACCAAATCGGCAAAATCAACAACTTTGTGAAAACCTGTGTTCATATAACCGCCGTATAAGCGATTAGATGTTTTTGTTGTGTTGAAATTATTTATCTTTGCAACAATATTTGAAATTTCGGATGTAATAGGGTTAGAAGTTTTTTTATCTTCTGATTTTTTTTGTTTAACGGTAGTTTTTGCAAGAGAATTTAACTGTTTTGATAACGGATTTGAAACAGTCTTGTTTTCTATAGATTTAGTTTTTTTTGTTTCTGTTTTATTTTTGTTCACTACCACACACCTGAAAAATATAAAACCTGTAACACAAAATAATTGCTTTTATTAATTATGCAATTTACATAACTTAAAACAATTGTATACTAAATTATATTAATTACAATACGCAATTAGAACGACTCCTTGTAAACCCTACTACACTAGTAGTATAAACTATTATTGATAATTTTTCCAGTATAAAACAATATTTTTTTACACAAATTAATGAAATTTAGAACCATTTCATTAATGGTCTTATTTCGCCCATTTCCAAATTATATTTTTTGGCTTCATCACTTTGTAAAATTGAATCAATTCTTAATCGTTCTTTTATCGGATTTTGAAGCAGGACCTCGCCGGTATCTCTGTCAAATACTTTTGAATAATTTAGTCCGATATTAACGCAATAAGGAAGTCGGATTTTGTTTTCGTCTTCATCATACCATGCCAGTCCGTGAGTTCTGCAAACTATTCCTCTGTATTGATATAGTGAACATTTTTTATCAATAAGAAAAGGACATTTGTGCATTTGGGGTTTTTCTTGCTTAAGTTTTTTAATTTCTTCTTTAATTTTGTGTTTAGTTTCAAACGGCAGATTCATAAATCCGGACATCAAATACTCCAGTTCAAGTCTTGAAAAAGGATATTCTCCTACTTCGCAGCATCCTGAGCAGCCGGGTTTGCACTTGATAAATTCGCACTGTTCTTCAAAATATTTGTCTAATCTTTTATCAAGTTTTTCTAAAAATTTTTCGTATCTTGTTAGCATTATTTAACCTTTACAAGTGAAAATTTGCGACCTTCATTTAAGATTTCTAAATTCAGTTTTTCTTTCACGTTTGAAATTTGTTTGTTTCTCACAATTGTAACAGTATTTTTATCTTTTAGTATTGTCTCATTATCTTTCAATTCAGTTTCGTCGTCTGTGGAAATATAATAAACTTTATCTCCATAATAATATAGAACAGAATACTTTCTGCCTTGGTTTAAAATAGCAATTTTGTTACCGTTATCTTTTGCTTGTTTTGCATAATCCATCAAATCATTTTGTCCGAATTTGTAATCTATTTCATAAAACATTTTTGTTCCGAATGCGGATATCAAAATCATAAATAATGCATATGACGCAAAAACAGCTTTAGGATTATTTTTAACAGCTGACCATATACTAAATATTCCAAATAAACCTATTGTTAATACGCAGAAGCATTGAACAGAACAAATATCTGAGTAAAGTTGTTCCGGTAAGAAAAATTTCATAAAACATGCCACAATAGCTGCTATAGTACAAATTCCGCCAAATATATATACAGAAAGGTTTATAGCTTTTTTATATTCTAAAGATGAAATATATTCATCCCAGATAAATCCGATTATGTTTGATGTAAAGAAATAAACAGGTAATATATATGTTATCAACTTAGTTTTTGATGAAGAGAAGAAAAGCAACGTTACTAAAAATGCAATTACATTAAACCATAGATATTTTTGTCTATTAGTTAAATTGTTAAAAGATATCGATTTAAAATCCTTTATTTTTGCGATTAAAACTGCTATAGCGGAAAATATCCAAGGGATTGAGCCCCATAGTATTGTTAATATATAAAAATAAAAAGGTTGTTGTCTATGGATTTCACTTGATGAGAAAAATCTGTTTATGTGATGTTTTATTATATATTCGTTAAAAAATAACGGGTCATGTATTTTAAGCATTGCAATATGCCAAGGTAAAACAATCAATAAAAATAGTAAAAATCCTGGTATTATGTATTGTGGTTTAAAGTTTTGTTTAAATGTTTTGTTAAATATGGTTATAAAAAACATTGTTGCAAACGGAACAATAAATCCGGGTATTCCTTTTGCCATAACGGCAAGTGCTGAAAATATATAAAATAACCACCAAAAATATTTTTTATTTTTTTCTTCTGCAAATTGTGTCATAAATCCGAACATTGTAGAAAACCCGATACAGGTTGTGACTACAATATCAAGAATTGCAAATTTTGCAAGCATGACAAATTCCAGTGTTGTTGCAAGAATTATCGCAGATATAATTCCAAATTTTTTGGAAATTAGTTTTCTGCCGATAAAATACAGTAAAAAAGTACATAACGTTCCGTATAATGCTACAGGAAAACGGGCAGTAAACTCATTAACTTTTCCAAAAATAGCAAAGGATATACATTCACCCCAAAAATATAAAGGAGGTTTTTCGAAAAAATATTCCCCGTTCAAATACAAGGTTAAAAAATCCTTTGAATGGAACATGTCTCGAGCCATTGACACATAGCGGGTTTCGTCTACGTCCATCAATGCATAGTTTCCGATATTAAAGAAAAATATAAAGTAACATACAAGTCCCAGCGCCAAGACAGTAAAAATTTCGCTGTGTTTTTTTATAAAACCTATCATCATAGAAATAATTTTATCATGAATATTTTTTCATAATTTGGCATGAAATTATTTTAAATATAAAATCTTTTCGTTGTTTCAATTTAAACCCTTTGGATTCAAAGTCTTTAATAAGTTCATTTGGTGATAAAAACATTTTTTTAGAATTGATAAGATATCTGTATGCGTATGAATTGTTTGAAAAAAGTCCTGATGTAACGGGTACAAATTTATCAAACAAAAAACTTATGATATTTTTTTCTCCAAAATCCAAATGCAAAAATTCTCCGTTGGGTTTTAGAATTCTATAGACTTCTTCAATTGCTTTTTCGGCATTTTGGATGTTACGTAATCCAAAACCCATTGTTACAAAATCAAAAGTATTGTCAGGAAATGGTAATGCAGTTGCATCACCAAGAAAAAAATTTACTCCTTTAACTTTATCTTTTGCAATTTCAATCATATTTTCAGAAAAATCAATTCCCATAACAGAAGCTTTTGGCTGTTGTCTTTTTATTAAATATGCCAAATCTCCGGTTCCGCAGCACAGGTCTACAACATTGGAATTTGGTTTTATATCCAGTAATTTTATGCATCTCTTTTTTATACATTTTTGAGTTCCGAAAGATATGACATTGTTAATAAAATCATATTTTTCAGAAATCATGTTAAACATTGTTTGTATAGTTTCAGGATTTTTGTCAGATTTCATAATGTTACTATTTTGCTTATTTAATATAATATCATATAATTAGATTATGAATATAGCTTTTATACCTATAGATAATCGTCCCGTATGCTATACCTTACCGGTGCAGATAGCAAATTTAAATCCCGATATCAAATTCTTTATTCCTCCAAGAAAATATCTTGGTGATTTGAAACGTAATTCTGATTTTGATGCAATTATCGAATGGATAAGAAATCTTGAGAAAACTGATGTAATTGTTATGTGTCTTGACACAATTGCTTACGGCGGTTTGATACCTTCACGAAGATCCGAGGATTCTTTTGAGACTGTAAAAAAAAGAATTATTAGATTAAAAGAAGTTATAGAGAAAAAAAGCATTAAAGTCTATGCTTTTTCGAGTATAATGCGAATTTCCAATAATAATGTAAATGAAGAGGAAAAGGAGTACTGGAACAAGTGGGGGAAAAAGATTTTTCAATATTCTTATAATTTTCATAAATGTAATGCCCAAAATTCTGATATTCCTCAAGAAATTTTGAAAGATTATCTTTTAACCAGAAAAAGAAATTTTGAGATAAACAAAATTTATCTTGGCTGGCAAAAGGAAGGATTTTTCGAAACTTTAGTATTTTCAAAGGATGATTGCGCTCAATACGGATTTAATGTAATAGAGGCAGAGGAGCTTAAAAAACTTGGCGGATTTGTTAAAACAGGTGCTGATGAAATTCCGATGTCTTTGCTTTCAAGAGCAGTTAATGATGAATATAAAAAACAATTGAAAGTGTGTCCGATTTTTCTTGCACCTGAATATAAAGATTTAATTTCAAATTATGAGGATATTTCTATTGAAAAATCCGTTTACGGACAAATAGAACTTGCAGGATGCAAGGTGTCTTCATTTGAGGATGCTGATATTTTGCTATATATAAATAATTTTGAAAAACAACAGGGCGAAATTGTTATGAAAATCCCAACTAAACCGTATTCATCAGAATGGAAAAAGCCTGATAAACCTTACATAATTGCGGATGTTAGGTATGCAAACGGAGCAGATAACCAATTTGTCGAAAAAATATTTGAAAGCGGATTAGATAAGAATTTTTTTGGTTATTCCGGCTGGAATACTTCTGCAAACACTCTTGGCAGTTTGATCTGTCAATACGTGTTATCAAAAACTTCTCCAATATCTTTAATAGCTGTTCGTTTGTTAGATGATTGGGCATATCAGGCAAATGTAAGACAAATGTTAGACAAACCGGATGACGTTTTGTGTAAAGAACTTATGAAACCGTATGAAGAAAAAGTATTTAAATTTCTTGGCAAAAGATTTGAAACGAAATATTCTTTTCCTTGGGATAGGCTTTTTGAGGTAGAAATTGAACTTAGTTGATTTAGTGTTTTTATCTGTAGCATTGGGTGTGGATTGTTTACTTGTATCCTTTTCTCAAGGGCTGATTTTTAAAACAAATAAAAGATTGAACTCTTTTTATTTAGCTTTAACAATGGGATTGTTTCAGGGGATTATGCCTGCTTTAAGTTATTTTGGGACGGAATTTGTAAAACATTATATTGCTCCATATGGAAGATGGTTTGTTTTTGGAATTTTTATGATTTTAGGTGTTAAAATTATATTAGAAGCATTTTTAAATAAAGAAAATAAAAATATTGGCTGTATTGATATAAAATGTCTTATGGGTTTGGGAATGGCCACAAGTATTGATGCTTTGGCATCAGGCGTAACTTTAAAAATAACAGAAACTCCGATAATTATTTCTGCATTATTAATAGGAATCGGTTCTTTTCTTATGTCCGGCATGGGCTTTTGGCTTGGGTATTTTTTCAAAAAGCTTCCTTCAAAAACTTTGAATATTTTAGGCGGATTAATTTTAGTATTTTTAGCGTTCAAAAATTTGTAATATCTGAAAAATATGCGTAAATACTGAATATTTTTACATTTCTTAATATGAGAAAAAATCATGAAAAGCCATGCCACTTGCATGATTTCATGATTTAAAAACTCGAAACCATGAAATAATTTATTATTCAGCATGATTGACTTCCAGAAAACGGCAACACTGCGTCAATAAAGGCGTTTGTTACAAATGTTCATAATACAATGCTATGCTCTTGAAAATTTTAGAGGATTTTTTATAATGTAATTACAGAGGTGAAAACACATCTCTAATGGGGGTTGGGGCAGTATTTATGTCCTGTTTCGATTGCCATACTTGGGTAAGAAAATTTTGGAGAAAATATAAATTGTTTAGAAGTAGAGATATGGGTAGAGCTGTAGCAGTTAGAAGATGGACACCTACTGCTCTTGAATGTTATAAACGCGGATGTAATTGTGAAGGATGTTTTTACAGGGATTTCTTTAGCGGATCTTCTCAAAAATGTCAGATGAAAGCTTCAGTTCTTGAGCTTGTCAGAGTAATTGGTACACCTAATGTTGAATTACAACAGTTTATAATTGAAGAATAAGGGCTTTAAAATTTAGTATATGTGTGCTATAATATACCTATATGTTATAGGAGGTCATTATGCACATTTATGTAAACGGAAGAAACATCGAAATTACAGATGCTATTAAGGCTTATGTAAAGGAAAAGATTGGCAAAGTTGCAAACCATTACGATCAAATTCAAGGTATTGAAGTTGTTTTGTCAGTAATAAAAAATCCTGCCGCTTCCGGAAAACACGTAGCTGAAGTTACTTGTAAAATGAATTCAGGTGTTGTTCGTTGTGAAGAAGCAGCTGATTCAATGTATGAAAGTATTGATTTGTTGGCTGACAAGCTTGACAGACAAGTAAAAAAATTCAAAGATAAGAGTTTAGGCTCAGACAAATCTTCAATAAGAACAGAAGATTTGGTAGAAGCAACGGAAGAATAATCAGGATGCCCCAAAAGGGCATCCTTTTAAAAATATGATAAATAATAAAAAAGTTATAGTAATAATGCCGGCTTATAATGCCGAAAAAACATTGAAAATTACCTATGATGAAATATATAAGGATTTTGTCGATGAGGTAATTCTTGTTGATGATAATTCACAAGATGATACAAAGCGCATTTCAAAAGAGCTGAATATAACTACAATTGTGCATAAGGAAAATAAAGGTTACGGCGGAAATCAAAAATCATGTTACAAAGCTGCTTTGAAAGCCGGAGCTGATATTGTTGTGATGCTTCATCCTGATTATCAATATACTCCAAAGCTTATTCCCGCAATTGTATCAATGATGGCATTTGAACAATATGATGCAGTTTTGGCATCAAGAATGCTGGGAAATTCTGCTTTAAAAGGCGGCATGCCATTTTATAAATTTTTGGCAAATAAATTTTTAACCTGTTTTGAAAATATATTTACCGGTGAAAAATTGAGTGAATATCATACGGGTTTTAGGGGTTTTACAAGAGAAGTTTTGGAAAAACTACCATTAGAGGATTGTGATAATGATTTTATTTTTGATAATGAAATGATTGCGCTGCTTTTTTATAACGATTATAAAATCGGTGAAATATCATGTCCTACAAAATATTTTAAAGAAGCATCATCCATAAATTTTGCAAGGTCCTGCAAATATGGCTTAGGAGTTTTGGCAGTGAGTATAAAATACAGACTTGCAAAACTCGGTTTGAAATCAAAAATATTTAAGTCTGATGCAAAGAGGCTCAATTTGTCTGAAGAAATAGAATTTTTCTAAGGATATTGTTTTGCGATTATATATTATGCGAATATTGTAATGAATTGCCTCGTTGTGATAAATAAAATATAATATTATCATGTGGAAATTTGATTTTTTTAGGCAGTTTAGGGATGCTGTAATAATTATTAATAAAAAAAATGAGGTTGTGTACAGAAATCACACCTTCAAAAGATGGTTTAAGGATTTTGTAAACCTTAAAAAGTTTTCACATAATACAAGTTTTGATATATGTCCTTTGAATTCAGAAAATGTTGAAGTTTATTCTCCTATCTACCATGCAGTAATTTCAAAAGAAGATTTTTTTGCAAGGATTTCTTTTCAATCAGAGCTAAATAAAATTTTTTATTATGATTTGCAAGCTATAAAAAAAAGAAGTTATACAATAATATTTTTTTCTGATGTTAGTGCGCAAAATTCACTTGAAGATATAAATAAACAAAATCAAATTTTAAGAAAAAATATCGTAGAACTTCAGGAAGAAAATGAAGATTTAAAGAAAATAAAACAAAAAGCTCAAAGCCAGGCTATTCGAATAGCTCTTATTAATAAAGTTTCAAATAATATAAGAGAAAGCATTGACCTTTCTCAAATCCTTCAATCTGCACTGAAAGATTTGGCAGTTATGTTTTGTGCATACAAAGCATATTATGCTAAAAATGAAAAAAATGAATTTGTAATTCAAGAAGTATACGGTGAAAAAAAATCTAAAATGCCAAAAAGTATTTTCTTTGATGAAAACACAATGAAAACTATTGCAAGACGTGAAATTTCAACCGTAAATACCATGACCGAATATGCAGATTCAGAACCTCTCAAACAATCAGTTTTGAGAATAATAATTCCCGTTCATCATCTAAAAAACCTAATGGGAGTGATAGTTTTGCTGAGTCATCAAAAACGAGAGCTTACAGAAGAAATAGAAATATTAGAACCGATTTCAACTCAACTTTCAAATGCTATAACCCGTGCTGAACTTTATCATAAAAATGTTCAAACAGTAAAAGAATTGAAAAACACTCTTAAAGAATTAAAAGAAACTCAAATACAATTGATAAATTCTGAAAAAATGGCATCTCTAGGACAATTGATTGCCGGTGTTGCACACGAAATTAATACTCCTGTCGCATCTATAAAATCAAATAACGCAATATGTGCAAAACTATTGGATTCAATCGATGACGAAGAAATTAAAGAAATGATGAAAGATATTAATGAAGTTGATAAAGAAGCGGTTTCAAGAATAAGCAATATTGTAACTTCATTAAAAAAATATGTGCGTTTAGATGAAGCTGAACTTCAAGAAACAGATATTAATAAAGAACTTGATTTAACGTTGGAATTGATACGGCATGAAACAAAAAACAGAATAGATATAATAAAAAATTATGGAAATATACCAATGATAAAATGTTATCCAAACCTGCTAAATCAAGCTTTCACCAATATTTTAATAAATGCATGTCAAGCTATAGAAGATAAAGGTACTATAACAATTACTACTGAATATGTTAATGATAAGCTGCAAGTTAAAATAAAGGATACCGGTAAAGGAATCCCTCAAAACCAGCTCAGCAAGATATTTACAGCCGGATTTACCACAAAAGGAATAGGTGTTGGAACCGGTCTGGGACTTGCTATATGTTCTAAAATAATAGAGAAGCATAATGGCGAAATTATTGTAAACAGTGAGATTGGAAGGGGCACTGAGTTTGTTATTACTATCTCAGGATAGTAGTAAATGTGAAAATTTATTAAAATTTTTGGATAAATATATTTGAAAGATACCAATTATTAGAAAAACATTTATAACAAAAAATATAAATTTTAATAAAAAACAACAAAAAAATAATAATATATGTTATATTAATAATATAAAGTGTTTGTTTTACCCTTAATCAAAAATACAAATATTTTAATATAAGTTAACAAAAGTAGGTACAAAAAGCAATTATTTATTCTTAAAATTTTTTATAAATACATAAGTGTGTAGAATAAATATTTGTGTGTCGGAGGAAAATTAATGACAATTAGTGTGAACAGCAAGAAAAAACAAGTTAAAAAATCTTTTGATGAATTATTGGTTGATTTAAAAACCAGCAATTCAGAAAAGGTTAGATATAACGCAGCAAGAATTCTTGGTGAAATGGGTGATTCAAAAGCAGTTGAACCATTGATTGATGTTTTGAAATATGACAAAAACGGTTCGGTAAGATTGTATGCAGCCCGTGCGTTGGGCGAATTAGGTGACTCAAAAGCCACTGTTCATTTGATTGAATCATTACGTGAAGACAGAAACGTTGATGTTAGAGTTCGTGCAGCTCGTGCATTGGGACGTCTCGGCGGTGAAATCGTTGTTGAACCGTTAGTTGAAGCGTTAAATGATGAAAATCCGCAAGTATGTATTACAGCAACCGATGCTTTGATTGAAATTGGCGATGTTGCTACTGATGCATTGATTGAATCTCTTGATCACGAAAAAGTTAATGTTAGATGTGATGCTACTCGTGCTTTGGGTGAAATCGGAAATAAAAAAGCTGTTGATAAAGTCATAAATATGTTATATGACGAATGGGTAAATGTTAGAATATATGCAGTTACATCATTAGGCAAATTGAACGATACAAAGGCTGTTCCTGCATTAATTGATGTAATGAAAAATCGTTCAGAAAATGAACTTGTAAGAGCGGGTGCAGCAGCAGCTCTTGGTGTTCTTAGAGATCAAAGAGCATTGTTACCTTTGAGAGAATTGATTATGGAAGCAGAAGAATTAGGTGAACTCGAAGATACAGCTTTGAAATCTTTTAAAAAGATTATGGCTGCAAATTGGCAATCAATTCCGGGTGCTACAGCTCAAAAGAAACCTGTTGCAACAACTTTTTAAACAACAAAAAGGATTATAAAAAAAGAGCCTCATATGAGGCTCTTTTTTATATGTGCGGTTTTATTATTGAATAACAAAATTCTTTTTCTCGACATTTTCCAAATATATTACAAAATTCAAAGTTATATGTTTCAAAAGTAATATTTTCTGATACATTTGGAACAAGTTCTTTGACAAAATTTTCTTTATCTTTAATTTTTGGTGAAATTATAATCAAAGCACCGGATTTTGATAAATCTTCTTGTTTAATCCAAGGGTTTTGGTGGCCGTATGTTTCCAAAATTACTTTTGGATGCTGATTGTTGTATTGTCTGAATTGAAAAATATATTTTATGTCTCCTCCAACGTATTTTAATGGTGCATTGTTTGTATTTTCATTCCATATTGTATTAAAATCGTTCATAACTTTTTCAACAGGATAGAACATAATCTGTTTAGTCTGGACTAATGCAAATATCAATGTTGATAAGATGGATATTGACATAGCTGCATAAATCCATTTAACAAAAACTTTGAAAGTATTTGTATTAAATTCTATCGGGAAAAAGTAAAAAAGAGTAAGTCCTGTTGTGCAAACCATAATTGAACCCCAAATAGAAGGGACTCTTTCTCCTGTAATCATACCCATAAGTCCTTGTGCAAGAATCGGAATGAAAAATATGAGTAATAAAAATATATTATCATTTTTGTTTTGGGATTTATTAAAACTTATATTTTTTGCTTGCAATGCTGTCATTAAAAATATAAAAATGCATCCGCCAGCAGCCATTAGTTGTCCTAAGATAAATTTTATAGGGAAAAATATATGCCCAAGTTTTTCTAAAAATACTGGAACATTATTTGCATTCGCATGAGTCCTTTCAAGCATATAACCGAAAGAGAAAAACTCGTTATTAAAAAGCCATATTATGTGAGGCAAAATTATAACTAAGCCGGATAATATAGCTATATACATTCCTTTTTGTTTGAATTTTTCTCTTTCGCATAATACAAGATAAATACCGAGAGCCAAAAATAAAAATACAATTTGATATTTACCTAAAAATGCAAAACCTGAAGAAATTCCAAAAAGAATCCAATTTGATAATCTATTTTCTTTAATAGATTTATAGAAATAATATATTACCATAGGCCATAGAGCCATAAGTAAAAAATTGCAATTAAAATTATCTATAAAATAATCGAAAGTATAATAATAACATCCTTCCAAAATCATTGCAGAAGCTATTGCTTTTTCGTTTGAAAGAAAAAATTTTGCCAATTTATATATAAATATAAATCCTGTCAAAATACACAATTGTCCCAACAGATAAACGAAAAAGTCGTGATTTCCTCCGAGATGATAAACCCCAGATGCAAGCCAGCCTGACAGAGGAGGATGTTTGTTAGTTCCAAAGCTTATTAACTCTCCCCAAGATATTGCTTCCATAGTATCTATTGATGGAACGTATCGTATTGTTGAAATTAGTGACCACAAAATTGTGTTAATTAATAAAAAAATGTAAAATAATTTGTTTTCTTTTTTTTCCATAAAATAATTATATAACAAAAAACAACCTCATAAAGAGGTTGTTTTTGTTATATTTTGAATTATTAAACACTTGCCAGTTGTTTTGATCTTTCAAGTTGGAGTGTTCTTGTTGTAATATCGCAAACACTTGATGGACCAAAATATTGTATAGCACCGGGGAACAAGTATCTGTCATTCATAGCCCAATCTTCTCTGTTGTCTTGTAATTGTTTGAACACAGGACCGTCAAGTTTTACAAGAGCTTTTTGAATAACAGGTTTCATTTCGCCATGGCGTTTTTCCATATTCATCATCATAGTAAGAGGGATTCCGCCTGCAATCCATTCGGATGCGGGTGCAGTAAGATTTCTTACTGAAGATAAATATCCTGTCAAACCAAAGTTGATTAAAGCAAAAGCATTGTAACCAAGTGAATAGCAATAATCAGCATCAAAGTTTGATGGGAACGCACATCTTCCTTCGTATCCGAAGAAATGAGATTGTGCAGAGAATTTACCGACATATTCGCCTTGTAATTTTAATTCATTCAATTTTGATGAAATCATTTCGATTAACAATTTTTCAGTTTCAATTTTAGAAACTTGAACGTTTCCGTGCGGATCTCGATCTGCAAGCAATTGTTCTTTTATAATTGAAGGAAGTGAGTTGTATACTGATGCATTGTTGTCATCAAGTCTTCTTTCAACAATTTCAAATTTTTCACGAACAGATGTTGCATTTACAAATGAAGGATCTGATTCTAATTCAGCCATTATGTCATTCAAGTTAGAAATCATAGATTTCATTTCAGGAATAAATTCAATCAAACCTTCGGGAATTACTGCTATACCGAAGTTTTTGCCGTTTGCGGCACGTTTTACAATAATATCTGTCATGTAATTAATTATTGATGACAAAGACATTTTTTTACTTTCAACTTCTTCTGATATTAAAGTAATATTTGGTTGAGTTTGCAAAGCGGCTTCCAAAGCAACGTGAGAAGCAGATCTTCCCATAATTTTAATAAAGTGCCAATATTTTTTAGCTGAATTTGCATCACGTTGAATGTTTCCGATTAGTTCCGCATAAGTTTTTGTAGCTGTATCAAAACCGAAAGAAATTTCGATTTGTTCATTTTTTAAGTCACCGTCAATTGTTTTAGGACATCCGATAACTTGAATACCTGTATTATTTTTTACAAACCATTCAGCAAGCAATGCTGCATTTGTATTTGAATCGTCGCCGCCGATAATTACAACAGCTGAGATATTCAATTTTTGGCAAACTTTTAAAGATTCTTGGAATTGATCTTCAGTTTCAAGTTTGGTTCTGCCTGAACCTATAATATCAAAACCTCCGGTGTTTCTGTATGCATCCATAAATTCATCTGTGAATTCAATATATTTGCCGTCAATAATTCCTGACGGACCGCCTAAGAAGCCGTACAATTTATTTTGAGAATTAGCGCTTTTTAATGCATCATAAAGACCAGCAATTACGTTATGTCCTCCCGGTGCTTGTCCGCCTGAGAGAATAACGCCTACGTTTCTTACTGGTGAAGATGAAGAAGAACCGGTTGATTTAAATGTTACAACAGGTTTTCCGTATGTATTTTTAAACAATTCAGAAATCTGTTCTTGATCTCTAACAGATTGTGTTGCCGAACCTTCGGAAATTTCAAGACTGTTAATACCGTTTGAAAGGCTTGAAGGAAGTTTCGGCTGATACTTTAATCTTTCGATTTGTAATGGTGAAAGTTTTTCCATATTTCTCTTCCTTATATTAAGTAATACTATTACGGCTATATTGTACTATAAAAATAATCAGAACCAACAAAAATATTTAATTTTAAAGTGTGAAGAAATGTAACAACATGTCTAAAACTCCTAAAGTTTCTTGAAAAAATGCCGATTAACATAATAAGGAAACAAAGGGATAATATTATGGAAATCAACGCACAGTACAAATTAGGTATCGATAGAAGCACTTTACAGCAGGTTTCACAAGAAATTTTGAAACGTGCTGCAGAAAAAAACAGTCAGTATAATACAAATGTTTCTACTGTAAATAACATTTTCAGACCTGCTGATATTGGTATTGATCTTTATCAGGGAAATGTTGATACGAAAATTGCGCGTCAAGTTGCTATGAACAATTCCGGATTGCAAATTCAATTGAATCAAGACGTTATGAAATCAATTCAATATTTGAATTCTCAAGCTGCGCAAAACAATGTACAAAAAAACGTTGAAGGAAAAATCACAGTAGCGCTAAATGAAGGTGTTGGAAATACTCAAAGATTTGAATCAGCACACAAGTTTAACAGTATCGTAAGCCTAGCTGCAGGAAAAGACAAAAACGGTTCTGCACCGTCATACAAAGGTGAATTTTTGTTTATCAAAAAAGAAGAAAAAGATAAAGAGATTGTAGCTTAAGATATATTCCTCATATAACACGCATATAGATGTTCCGTTCCGGTAAGGGGCGGAACATTTTGTTTGCAGATATCTTCGCATTCTTTACATCTTGGGTGAAATCTGCAGCCTGAAATTTTTTGCTGAATAGAAGGCGGTTGACCGTTAATAGTTTCCAAGATTGAATCCCTGTTTGAAGGCAGCGATCTCAAGAGGGCTTGTGAGTATGGATGCAGCGGATTTTTGAAAAAATCTTGCGAAGTTGCGCTTTCAACAATTCTGCCAGAATACATTACTGAAATATTATCCGCATTTTCTCCTACCAGTGCCAAATCGTGTGTAATAAGGAGTATTGCAGTTTTTGATTTAATTTCATTTAACAGGTTCATAATTTGTGCTTGTATTGTTACATCCAACGCTGTTGTTGGTTCATCTGCTATTAATATTTCTGCGTTACAAGCAAGTGCCATAGCAATAATTGCACGTTGTTTCATTCCTCCGGAAAATTCATGAGGATAAGACTTCATTCTCTCTGAGGCACAAGGAATTTGAACTGCATCTAATGCTTCAACAGCTTTTTTATACGCTTTTTCACCTTGCAAATTTTGGTGAATTTTTATAACTTCTAAAAGCTGATCGCCTACTGTATACAGCGGGTTAAGCGAAGTCATAGGATCTTGCGGAATTAGTGCTATTTTTGCGCCTCTTAATTTGTTTATATTTTTGTTCTTTAATAAATCTTCACCGTTATAGATTATTTGTCCGCCGGTTATTTTTGCAGTTTTGGGTAAAAGCTGAAGAATGCTCATGGCACTAATTGATTTGCCACAGCCTGATTCTCCGACCAATGCGTGAATTTTTCCTTTTTCCAGGGAATATGAAACATCAAACAAGGCTTGGCAAAAGCCTTCTTCAAGATTAAATCCCAGATTCAAATTTTTGACTTCTAATATTGGCATAACTATAGTATATGTCTTTTTGTACCAATAAGGCAATAGGGAAACAGGAGGGTTTTAACAAATTTGTTAACAAATGTTAAGGAAGTTTTTAAATCTTATAAACCCTTATTATAAAAGGATTTAAATATCATGCAAAAAACTTTGTGCACATGAGTTTAGGCAATTTTTAAAACAAAAAATTTTTTATAAAAGCATAGGGGATATTACAATTTTATATTTGAAAGGGGAAATTATGGGAATTTCAGGAGTTGAAAGATTAAATGGTGTTAGTCAAACATCTTCACAAGCAGCAGACCAACCACGGGTTTATGCTACAAAGCCAAGAACTATTTTTGACCAAGAATCAAGAGAAAAAGCAGAATATGATGTAAGAGTAGATTACTACAGACAAAGACTTGATGGTGACTTGAATATTTCTGATAAAGAAATTAAAGAAGCTGCTGAACGTTATGTAGAAGATAAAAAAGTTCAAGAAGATTTTGAAAATACTGAACTCTTTATGGATAAAGAAAAATACAAAGCTGCTGAAAAAGCAAGAAAAGCTGAAAGAAAGAAACTTATAGAACAATACAGAGCAGAAGGCTTATCAAAAAGAGAAGCAGCAGACAAAGCTGATGCACAACTGGTAGAAAACAAATATCTTAAAAAAGGACTAAGAATATTTGGTGTAAGAATTGCCGGCGGTCGTCCGAGAAAAGCTGTTGAAAAAATGATGGCTGATTCTCAAATGCAAGCAAAGATTACTGATGAAAATGGTGAATTTTCAAGTGATAAAACAAAAGATGTTTTATTAGGTGTTTCAAATTTCAACAATGGTGATTCAAAACACGCAAGAGAAGCACTTGGTGCATCAAAACAAAAAATATCACATGAAGAATATAACGATTACGTTGAAGAAGTCATTTCAGAGACAAAATGCGATGCAGAAACTGCAAAAAAATTATTGAAAAAGCATGGGATAGCAGAGCCTCAAGCTGACTATGTCAACCAAAAAACAAATCACAGAATCAGTGTTAATGAAAGTGAAGCCGCATCTAAAAAATTGGAACAAGACGGTGTGGATATTTCAGCAAGACAGCTTAGACGATTGGGTAAAAAGGCTAATTTGAGCGTTGAAGGTGATAAAGCTCCATACATAAAAGCAGCTACAGCAACAGCATTGGCTTATGCAGGACATGAATTGATTCCGCCAATTGTAAGCAAATCAGGTTCAGCATCAAGTTCAGCATCAGAAGCTATTGCAAAGAATGGAGGAGCAGAAGCAGGAGCTGAAGCAGCCGGTTACGGCGCAGCAGGTGCATCTGCTAAAGTAAGAGTCGGTGGATTTGCAGGAGCTTTAGGATTCTTATTCGGTGGCGCAAGAGAAAAAGATCATGTAATTCCTGAACTCAAGTATAATAAAAAACCGGAAACACCTGAAAAACCGGTAAAACCGGAGAAACCGGTAAAACCTGAAACACCTGAGAAACCTGAAAAACCGGATGTTTGTGTTCCGCAAAAAGACGAAGTTACAGAAACTGTACAAGTTAAAAATGAAACTTGCCCTGTAATTTTAAAGAAAGGTCAAACTCTATACGACGCTGCTCGTGACAGATTAGGAAATACAGTAATGGTAAATGGAAAACCTGCAGACAGTAATCCGTCTCAAACTCATAGATTAACAACTGCTATTAAAGCATCATACGGATTGAGACCTTCAGAAGCTGATTATGCTCGTACTGAATGGAATTTCCCAACAGAATTTGAAGGAAAACAACTTGACTGTGATGCAACAATACACGGAACAGGAAGATATGTTGGAAAAGCAAATCTAAAGAACAACAAAAAAGGTAATTACACAGAACAAACTCATCAAGAACAAAGAAACAATTTCATAATCAGAGATTGTAACGGTAATGAAATCTACAGAGATACAAATAGACAAAGACGTGATGAAATGTTTGATTCATTAACAAAATAATAGTGTAAGATATCATATAAAAAGTCCCTCAATCAAGAGGGACTTTTCTTATGCCAAAATTTACAGCTTTATGATTATTAAAAATTTCATATCCGTCAAGCGGCTCAAAATTTCTATCGATTTCAAAATAAGTTGAACCTGAGCCTGACATCATTGAATTCGGATATAAATTTTTAATTTTTTGAAGTTCTTTATAATCATCAATTATTGCCCATTCAAGGTCGTTTTTATAATCTTTACGGTTGTTATGATTTTGGCTATTTTGTTTTTCAGAAAATTTTGTATATGCCTCTTTTGCGCTTATTCCAAGATTTTTTGGCTTTATTAGAGAAAGTTTAAATTCCTCAAACGGCAGCGGCTCGATAATTTCTCCTCTGCCTTTAGTCATCAATCTTCCGCCTTCAAGACATACATTCAAATCAGAACCCAATTGAGCGCATAATTTGTGAAGTTCTGCTTTGCTAAGAGGTTTATCAAACAGTTCATTCAAACCCAAAAGAGTTCCTGCAGCATCTGTACTTCCACCAGCCAAGCCGGCTGCAATAGGGATATGTTTTTCTATATAGATTGAAAATTTTCCTGTTTTTTGAGTTCTATCACAAAATAATTTTGCAGCTTTGTATACAAGATTTTTTTCATTATATGGAATTTCTGTACTGTTGCCTGACAATATGATTTCAGAAGTTTTAGAAGGTTCTTTTTCTATTATCAAATAATCAAACAGATCTATTGTTTGCATTATGCTTTCAATATTATGGAAACCGTCTGGGCGTTTGCCTGTAACTTTAAGAGTCAAATTAACTTTTGCGGGGCATTGAATTTTAATTTTCACAAAGCACCTCTGATAATTTCCCGAAAGTTTCTATTGAAAGCTTTTCGCCTCGAATGTTTTCATCCAATCCTAATGATTGTAATGCAGATTGAACTTTTTCTTTATTAAACCCTGCTGACACCAAGCAATTTTTGATATTTTTTCTTCGTTGAGCGAATGCACCTTTTATAACTTTTCTAAAATGTGTATAATCAGCAAGCTCAAGCAGCGGTTTTTCTCTTACTACAAGTTTTACAAGAGCGGAATTAACTTTGGGTGCAGGGAAAAATGAACGTCTGCCGACAAGTTTCATTATTTTTACGTCTGCCCAAAATTGTGAAAGTATTGTCAAAAGTCCGTATTGCTTTGATGGAGAATTTTCCGTTGCAACCATTCTTTTGGCCACTTCTTCTTGAACCATTAGCAAAATATCAGTTATTTTATTACGATTTTTGTTGTCTAAATCATCAATTTCACCAAGCAAATGTGCCAAAATCGGACTGGTTATATAATATGGTATATTTGCAACAATTTTAATTTTACCTTCAGAAAGGCCTGACAAATCTTGTTTTAAAATATCATTATGTATAATTTCTAAATTTGGAGCATTTAGTTTCTCAAGCTCTTTTATTGCTTCTTCATCTAATTCAATTGCAATAACTTTTTTTGCGTGTTTGATTAGCTGTTCTGTTACAAATCCTACGCCCGGTCCGATTTCTATAACAGTATCATCAGGTTTTATATCAGCGAAATCAATTATGTCTGATATTGTTTGACCGTCTATCAAAAAATTTTGCCCAAGACGTTTTTTTGTTCTGAAATATTTTGCTCGTTCGAAGTAGTTCATCTTAACTATTATAATACCACACACAGGTAAATGTTTAAAATGTATATTTTTGATAGTTTTTTTGTATAATCAAAATAAGGAGTATGTTATGCAGACAAAGCAAAAGTTAGTTAAAGAGGATATTGTAAATATATTTAAATCAGGTTGTAAAACAGAGCAGACAGTTGGTATTGAATATGAAAGGCTGCCTATATTTAAAACAAATTTAAAAGCGTGTGATTATTCTTCAGAATTTGGGATTTGTAATTTTTTGAGAGCTTTTGCAAGAGAAGAAAATTGGGACTATATAACAGATGATTTTAATATTATCGGTTTAAAGCAGGAACATAACAGCATTACATTAGAACCTGGCTGTCAGCTTGAACTTAGTATAAAGCCTGAAGAAAATATTCAATCACTAAAAAATAAAATTGATATGATGGATAAACTGATGAAGCCTATTTTGGATGAATATGGTATATCACTTTTGGGTTATGGTGTATCGCCTTTATCAACCAACAAAAATATTCATCTTATACCTAAAAGAAGATATAATGTAATGGCAAAATATATGTGGGGAATATTGTCTGACGTTATGATGAGAGAAACAGCCGGCGTTCAGTGCTGTATTGATTTTGAATCGGAAGAAGATGCAATGCGAAAATTCAGAATCTCAAACAAGCTTGTTCCTTTTATGACTGCAATGTTTGCAAATTCTCCAATAAGAGGCGGGGTAGAGACCGGTTATAAAAGTTTTAGAGCATTGAGTTGGCTAAATACCGACAATGACAGGTGCGGTTTTGTCGGACAAATTGATGATAACTTAACTTTTGAAGATTATATTGATTACGTTTTGGAAACTCCTATGATATTTTATAATCGAAATGATGAACCAATAGTTGTAAACGGAAAAATGAATTTTAAAGAATTTATGCAAAATCGTGATTGTGACGCAGAAATTGAGGACTTTGAACTTCATGCAAATTTATATTTCCCGGAAGTTAGGTTGAGGAATTTTATTGAAATAAGAAATCATGATTGTGTCGGAAAAGGTCTTCAATATTCTATACCTGCTATTTATAAGGGAATACTTTATAACAGATCCGCAATGAATGAAATTGAAGAATTGTTAAAAGATTTTGATTACAAAGATTTTTCTGAATTGAGATATAATGTTCCGAAAAGTGCTATGAATTCAACTGTAGGAAAATTTTTTGTTAAAGATATAGCAAAAGAAATCTTATATATTGCCGAAAAATCTCTTATTGAAATGAATACAGGTGAAGAAAAATTCTTAGAACCAATTAAAGAGTATTCTATGCTTGGTATCTCTCCTGCTGATGTTATTATTAGAAATTGGAACGGGATTTGGAACAAAGATATTAAAAAATTAGTAAAATATGTCAGTGAAATATAATCTGTTGACTGATAAATTTTAAAAATCTTATTGCCATAATTATTTTGAAAGGAGATTGTTATGGCAATAAAAATGCTGATGTTTGATGTCAGAGATTATGAGAAGGAATTTATTGAAAATGAAAAATATGAAAATTTTGACGTAAAGTTGTATCCTTTTTGTTTGAATGAAGAATCAATAAAAAAAATTCCGCAGGAAGAATTAGATAACACTATGGTAATCAGCGTTTTTTTAGATTCTGATGTTACGGAAAATGTAATAAATTCCTTTAAAAATTTGAGAATAATTTCTACAAGAACATCGAGCATTGAACATATAAACAAAAGAGCTGCCGAAAACAAAAATATAGATATTGTAAATGTTGAAAGATACAGTTCCAAAACGGCGGCACAATTTACCGTGGGATTGATGATAGCTCTTGTGAGAAATCTTATTCCTTTATCAAGGTTTGTGCAAGAGGGAAAAACGATTGATTATACCGGTTATGACATTTCAAAATTTACTATAGGTGTAATCGGTACGGGAACAACAGGGGCTGAGGTATGTAAAATTTCGCAAGCAATCGGTATGAAAACACTTGCATATGACGTTGTTCAAAAACAGGAACTTTTATTGAAAACTGATGCTGAATATGTTGATTTAGAAACACTATTAAGAGAATCTGATATAGTAACCCTTCATCTTCCGTATACAATAGAAAGCAAAAATTTGATTACTGAAAAAGAATTGAATATGATGAAAGATTCTGCATATTTGATTAATGTTTCTCGTGCAGAAATTGTAAATATGCAGGCTTTGTATAATGCCATAAAAAATCAAAAAATTAAAGGTGTTGCGCTAGATATAAGAACTTGCGATGCTGTCAATCAAAAGTGTGTAGAGTATAGCAAAAAAACGAACATTACACTTGAATGCTATGAGGAAACAAAGTTATTAAAAGAGTTATCAAAATTTTCAAATGTCATTATAACACCTCATGTAGCATACAAAACGGAAGATGTCGTTGAATATTTGCTAAGAACGAGTATTAAAGGAATTCTTGATTGTATAAAAGGTGGTACCAGCTTTAGAGCATGCTAACCGCATCCTGAATATCCGCATTGCGGGCAAATAAAGCACCCTTCTGCCATTTGAATTTCAAATCCGCATTCAGGACATTTTTTTGTTGTTTGAATATTTGTGATATCTTTATCATTTATGTTCATCGGTTGAAATGTTCTTGAATTATTTCTATAAACAGTGATACCTTTCAAATTGTTTTCGTATGCGAGCATATAAATATCTGCGATATCTTGTTTTGTAGCATTTTCTTGCAGATTAACCGTTTTCGAAACAGCATTGTCCGTGTGTAACTGAAAAGCTGCCTGCATTTTTACATGCCAATATGGGGCAATGTCGTGTGCGGTAACAAAAATGTTTTTTACTGTTTGAGGAAATTCATCAACATGAGCAATAGAACCTGTTTTTGCAATTTCCTTCATAAGTGTTTCTGAGTAGAAGCCGTGATTTTTTGCATATTGCTCAAATATCGGATTAATTTCAAGCATTTCTGTTCCGTCTAGAATCAGTCTTGAAAAAACTAATCCGAATAACGGTTCAATTCCGCCTGATGCCGAAGCAATCATTGAGATTGTACCGGTTGGAGCTATACATGTTGTAGTAGCATTTCTAATACCGTTTTCTTTAATTTTTTTATCCAGTTCAAGCCATTTTTCATCAGAAATTTTTCCGAAAGATTTTCCTTTAAATTTGTTATAAAGATAATTTTCGTTATCATATACACTGCCTTCAAAATTTTTAAATTTCCCTTTTTCTTTTGCCAGTTTAACAGATTCACATTTTGAGACGTAATCTATAAATTCCATTACTTGTCCGGCAAGTTGAACACCCTCTTTTGAAGCGTATGAAATTTCAAGATTGTTTAACAAATCTGCCCATCCCATTACTCCTAATCCTATTTTTCTGTTATTTTGAACCATTTCTTTTATTTGAGGCAGAGGATAATTATTTACGGTGATAACATTGTCTAAAAATCTTATTGCAGTACGCACAGTTTTTTCAAGCAAATTCCAGTCAAGTTTGCCGCCATTAATCATTTTCCCAAGATTTATTGAACCTAAATTGCAAGCCTCATAAGGTAATAGCGGAACTTCACCGCAAGGGTTAGTTGATTCAATTTCTCCAATATGCGGAGTTGGATTGTCTTTATTAATTCTGTCAATAAATATGATGCCTGGTTCTCCGTTTTGCCAAGCTTTTTCAATAATTAAATCAAAAACTTTTTTGGCATTTAATTTTTTTGAAACGAGTTTATTTTGTGGATTTATCAACTCGTATTCTTCGTCGTTTTTCAAGGCTTCCATAAATTTGTCGGTAATGGCTACGGATATATTAAAATTGTTTAGTTTAGTGCAATCACTTTTGCATTCTATAAATTCTAAAATATCAGGATGATCGACTCTCAAAATCCCCATATTGGCTCCGCGTCTTGTCCCACCTTGTTTTACGGCTTCGGTTGCGGCGTTGAATACTTCCATAAATGATACAGGGCCGGAGGAAACTCCCATTGTTGATTTTACTATACTGTTTTTAGGTCTTAATCTTGAAAATGAAAATCCTGTTCCGCCACCTGATTGATGAATTAACGCAGTATTTTTAATGGTTTCGAATATATCGGCAAGGCTGTCTTCTACAGGTAGTACAAAACAGGCAGCAAGTTGTCCTAATTCACGCCCTGCATTCATTAGGGTAGGTGAATTTGGCATAAAATAGAATTCTGCCATAGCGTTATAAAATTCTTTTTCCAGAGTAGTATTGCCTTCTGATATTACGTTTGCAACACGTTTAAACATATCTTCAGGTGTTTCTGTTGAGTTTCCATTTTTATCTCGTTTTAAATACCTTTTTTCAAGAACTTTTAATGCATTTTGAGAGAGTTTTATTTTATCTTGCACATTTACCTCCTGAATTTATGATACAGTATTTTAAAATAATTGTAAATTTAGTGCGCGATATAAAAATTATTGTATATTAACATTTCTCAATAAACTTGCATTGTTGTAACTATTATGTTATATTTCGGGTAAGGATATGTAAATATGAAGAGTTCAACTATCAGAAGATCAAATTTATCTAAGGAAAAAATGGCTGTTTTGGAAGCATTGTCTAAATACAGGCATGACTCATATGATAATTCACCGGGTGTGTATGTAAGACCGGAAAAACCCTTAAATAAAGAACAAGAACTTGATATGCTTTGGCATAATTTTAAAGTTAATCAGAAATCGGACAAATCGCCAAATGTATATCTTGCAACCGGTTTTATTGCCGGTGCCGTTGTCATGTTAGTGTTAACTGTTTTAATAAGCTTTTCTATCAAAGGAATTAATACAGTCAGGGAGAATGCGGTAGTACCGGTTAAGAAGGAAAAAGTGTCATTAAGCTTTGTTCCGTCATCTTCTGACAAAAGTGTTGAGAATGTTGCGAATGAAATCTACACTGTGCAGAGCGGTGACACGATGGAAAGTATCGTTATAAGATTTTACGGTTCATATAGCAAAGAAAAAGAAAATTTGATTGTAAAAACAAATAATATGGTAAACCCCAACAAGCTTTCAATAGGTCAACAAATTACTGTTCCGGTTGAATAATTGTTATATTTTGTAATATTTTATTATGAAAAAGAAGAACAAGTTTTATTTAATGACTGGAAAAAACAATGTGGTTTTAAAAATCATAGTTCTTCTGAAGCAGATGAACATGTTGAAACTCATGAAGCATGCCATTTTTTACACTTACCGTTTTTAGCTTTTATGACTCAAAAAACAGGAAAACTGTTTAAAGATACAGTTAAAAAATTATCCGGATACACAGCCATAAAATCTAAAAATCATTATGAAATTTATGCAGAACTAAAAACAAAATCTTTATATGAAACTTTGAATTCAAAAGAACAACATCTTTTAAATATACTGGAAGGTACCCATTAATTTGTGTATTTTGATTTTCATTTCCGTAAATAGATTATTCATAGTATAATTATATTATAGAGTGAGTAATTGTGAAAAATACTTTAGGCAAAATTTTATTGATATTATGTACACTATTGTTTGTAGTGATTACTTTCCCGTATAAAAAATCAAATTCTGATGAATTGGTTTTTTGGACGCTGCAAATGAATGACTTTGCTCCATATATGAACAAAGTTATAGAAGAATTTGAAGCCAAAAACCGGAATATAAAAATAAAGTGGGTTGACGTTCCTTTTTCTGAAGGAGAAAAAAGAACTCTTGCTTCTGTTTTGAGTGACAATCCGCCTGATTTAATCAATTTAAACCCCGATTTTTCAGCTCTCTTGGCACAAAGAGGAGCGTTGTACGAGATTGATGAAAAATATTGTGAACAATACAACAAATCTGTTATAAACTCTCTAAAATACAACGGGAAATTGTATTCACTTCCTTGGTATGCTACTTCTGCCATAACTATTTATAATAAAAAATTATCTGCAAATATAAAGCAGCCTTTGACGTATAATGAGATTTTTGAAATAGCTCCACAATTGGGCACGTATGTTATGCTTCCTAATATAACAGAAAATGATACTATGCTTAGAATTCTCAACAAATATGGGGTTACGCCGGAAAATATAAATTCTGAAAAATCCGTTCAGATATTTGAAATGTTTAAAAATGCCTATTTAAAAGGGTATATTCCTAAAGAAACAATAACCCAAACTCACAGAGAAGCTTTGGAGAAATATATGGCAGAAAAAATTGTATTTTTCCAAGCAGGAGCAAATTTTTTAAATATGATAAAAGAAAATGCACCATCTACTTATCAGAATACAGATGTGACATATCAGTTAACAGGAGATTTGGGACAATATGATTTTTCTTTGATGAATTTTGTTATTCCTTTGAAAGCAAAGCACAAAGAGGATGCAATAAAATTCGCTCTGTTTTTGACAAATTATGAAAACCAACTTGAACTCGGCAAATTGACGAATGTCCTTGCGGTAAATAATTTAGCATTAAAAGACGATTTCTATAACAAACATAATGATCTTTTGTCAAAAGCACGTGTTATCAGCGCAAAACAACTTGATAAAATAGAACCGTCACTAAAAACTTCAAGAAATCAAAAAGAAATTAATATAATTATAAATACGGCAGTACAGCAAATTTTGTTGAATAAAAATTCTACACAAAAAATTCTAGATGAAGCATCTGAAAAATTAAATCAATTATAAAACAAAAAGGCGGTCTTGCCGCCTTATAAAAATTTCCTATATCTTCCTATTGATTTTCCAACGATTATCTTACCACTTTTGAAACAAAGTTTACTGCTTCAAAAAATGAATCCCTGACGAACTCTTTTGCTAATGTTTTTATCGGTCTGTTTTCAATTACATCAAATACATAATATATCGGATCTTTTGAATTGTTAAAACGCATTCTTCTGTCGTTTTTTTCTAAATAATTAAAATCTTCAATGTTGAATTCTTTTGATTTTTCGCTTTTTCTTTTTCTCAACAAAGAACCAAATTGACCATTTCCGCTAGTGTTATTATTAGACTCTGTAGTTGTTGGTAACATTTTCTTTCTCTCTCTTATCTCTTACATATATATAAAGTATATAAGTCTAAAAAAATTGCTTTTTTGAATTTCTTTTTGTTACGATTTTGTTACAAAACAAAAAAAGACCGAAATTTCGGCCTTTTTTAATATTTGGTTTATAACTTAGTTTTCTTCATCTAAAAGACTTGTTTGAGAAATAACATCATTTTCTTCAATGTCTTTTTTAACCTGTTCATCTTCATCAGGGTTTACAATTTTGTTAACAGATACAACAGAGTCGTTATCGACAAGATTTTGAGCTCTTACGCCTGTTGCAGGTCTTCCTTGACGAGAAATTGATCCTGCATTTAATCTTGTTACAACACCGTTTGCAGTAACCATCATAATATCATCAGAATCCTGAACGATAGTTAATGCAACGAGTTTAGATGACGGAGTTTTGAATTTAGTTGCAATCAAACCGATTCCGCCTCTGTTTTGGCTTCTGAATTCAGACAATTTAGTACGTTTGCCAAAGCCGTCTGATGTTACAACCAGCAAATCAGCATCATAATCACGAGGTACAATATCACAGCCGACAATTTCGTCACCTGTTCTGAGTTTCATTGAAATTACGCCCCTTGCACTTCTGCCTAAAGGTCTTAAATCTTCAATCGGGAAACGAATTGCCATACCGCATGAAGTACCGATAATTATTTC
>CACYCU010000120.1 GCA_902772945.1 uncultured bacterium
AAGCAAGACATTGACACAATCAACAATAAGATTGACGAAATCAACACTAAACTTGATGAACTTAAAAATGTAAAGACCGAAGACCAAAAAGTAGAGTATGAAACTGGTAAAGAATTAAATACATTTGCAAAACCAAAAACCGTAAAAAGTGCGTATGCTGAACGCATCGCCAAACAGACAAGAACAGAAGGTGTTGCGCCACTGTTGCATAATGTTAGAGATACAAAAGCAGCAAAACAAGCGGCGGATGCATTGGTTGAAAACGAAGAAAATAATGCTTGGGAAATGTTAGAAAATGATAGGGCAGACACAAAGGGATTTTTGAAAGCGGAAATAGCAGAAGCATTAAAACGCAAGATTGCAAAAATACAAGACCCAGAAATTAGAAAAACACAATTAAGACGGCTTATAAATGCGTATTCTGATGTTGCTACTAGGGCAGGTCAAGAATTGCGTGCTTTGGCAGATGATAGTTTGATAGATGCGATACGAGATGCCGCACAAATTGAAGCGGAAGCAACCAGAAAAATCAAAAAAGAAGTCAAAAACAAGTCCGCCAGAGTGCAAAAAACGGTTGATAAAGTCGTAAAATCGCATAAAGTTATGAGTGATAAAAAGTTTTGGGATACAATCAAAGAACAAATGGAGTGTAAATAATGAAAGAAAAATGTTTTTTGCCTTCCACTCTTGATGAATTGCAGACAGAATTAAAGAATCAGGGCATTTCATTACAAAAATTTTTCTTGGATGAAAATATAGACCCAGCAAAAAGACACGATATTTTGCTTAATGTTTTAGGAACGGAAGAAAATGTTAAATTCTTTCAAGATACTGTCTATGAAAACATTATTACACCAGCATTACAGAAACAAGCAGAAAGAGAATTGGCAAAAGAAAACATTAAAAAGAACATTATTGACGATATTGTAATGAATCGTATTCGTAGATTACAGGGTCGTATGTCGCCAGAATATGAAAGTATGTATCTTGAAAAACTTGTTCAACAAGATATGAAAATGGCATTAAATCAAGAACAATCCGAATCGCTTGTTGCTGCACAAAACTCTGTGGATGCGGCATTGGAAGATTTGAATACAGCAATAGCCGAAGCAAAAGACGAAAATGGTAATCCGTTGTTCAATGTAAAATCATATAAAGACATTTACAAAGAATCAGATGTGCAAAAAATCCACGAAAACGATAAATTATATCAAAAATATCTTACCTTGGGGCTAGCAATAAGAAAATATCAACAAACTTATGCTGATATATCACAAGATTTATTATCAAAGGGTTGGAAAGCAGTTGGACAAAAGATACTTGGTTCAACTCGTTCTGCGGTTTTGTCTGCTGACTTGTCTTTTGGGCGTAATATTTCAAATATGTTCTTTGTAAGACCCGGAATTGGTTTTAAGGCGTGGTGGAAAGGCACAAGTAGAACATTTAGCGATTTATGGTATGGCACAGAAAAAGACAAAAACGGCTATACAAAGCAAGATTATGCTTGGGCTGAAATATATGCTCATCCAAATGTAATTAGCGGTAGATTAAAGCAATTAGGCGTTAATATAGGTATTACAGAAGAACAGTTTTTGAACTCATATATCACACAACTAACAGAAAAATCAGAAGAATATTCAAGAACTGGCGAAAATAAAACAAAAAAAGCGTTAGCGACTGCGGCTAGACCTGTGTTGCGTTTGTATGCTGCGTCTGAAAGTGGTTTTAATATGGCTGTTAATACTGCTCGTTTTATGTATGCTAATGCTATGATAGATTTGTATGATGCCAAAACAACAGCAGATGTTAAATTATTAAAAGAAAATGGCGTTGGCGATTTAATTATGGAACAAACAGGGCGTTGGAACGGTTTGAAAGGCGATAAAGCATTAGTTGATAAAATATCTTTCTATGTAATGGCTATGCGCTGGACAGCAAGTCGTATTACAACGGTTAAAAATATAAGATATATCCCTGCAACGATTGCTGATATAGCCAAAAAAGTTAGTGGGAAACAAGGAATACAAAGTTTAGACACGTTTTATTTGAATAAACCAAATGTTGATAAAGGTAGGTCTGCATTAGGGCTGGTTATTGCTATGCCGTTCTTTGCTGGTTTGTTGAGTGCAGCATTAAGTGATGACGATGAAAAAGATTATTGGGAAAGGGCTTTGGATAGTTGGGATTTAACTGGCGATTTCGGTAAAGTTGTATTTGGCAAGACTCGTTTTGACTTGACCGCAGGTATTGCACCGATTATAACGACAGTAGTCAAAACAGTAAAACAAATGTTTAATCCTAAATATGGTAAAGATTCGTGGGATCCACTTGCAAAATAAAAAAAAAACCGTCAAGCACCTATTATTTCTATATTAAACGGCTTTTACGAACACGGTAGAACCGCATTTGACGACACTTATTTGCCAAAAGATATAATGAACCAACCAGAAACATTAAATGCTTTCCTGCGTGGTATATTTTTACCTATTTATGTTGATTCTATGATTGAATCCTTTGGTGGCGATAGAGATGAAGATATTTCAACACTAGAAGCAAGTGCTGCTATTATTGCAGATGTTATCGGTATAGGTGCTGTGACTTATAGCGACAGGGCAACCAAAGCGGAAATATTAGAAAAATGGGGTAAAGCAAGCCCGTTGGCTCAAATCGGCACAGGCACAAAACTTTATAATGAACT
>CACYCU010000121.1 GCA_902772945.1 uncultured bacterium
ATCCACCAAGTAGCATATGTTGAAAATTTGAAACCTCTTTCGTGGTCAAATTTTTCTGCTGCACGAATAAGTCCCAAATTACCTTCCTGAATTAAATCCAAGAAAAGCATCCCGCGTCCTACGTATTTTTTTGCAATACTTACAACTAAACGAAGATTTGCTTGAACAAGTTTTCTTTTTGCAATAGCTCCGGGTGTACCGCCTTCAAGAATTTTTCTTGCAAGTTCGATTTCTTCATTTGCGGATAACAATTTTATTCTGCCGATTTCTCTCAAATATAATCTGACAGGATCATCGACAGCAATACCTTTTGGAACTTCCATATCGGGTTCTTCTTCCATATAGATATCATCTATATTCATTTTTGGTTCCATTTTTTCGGTAACAATATCTTCTATGTTATCAGTGTTAATTTCCATATTCATGTAATTTACACTGTCATCAGTTTCGCCTAATGTACCTTCTTCATCAATATCCTGTAAATCATCAATATTTTCATCTTCCATGATGCTTACAACAGAGGAGCTTTGTCTTTTTTTACTCATTCATTTTCTCCAATTTCAATTTATTATTTATCCTATCTCTAAGCTGCATCTGAATTTTCAGGGCTTCTGTTTCGTTATCATTTGCACTTTTATATAAATTTCTGATTTTTTCTTGTTCTTTTTCTTTATGACATTGATTAATTTTGTTAACATTTTCTTGAATAATTGTTATAAAATCTCTGTCATCCAAGTTTTGAAAAGTTTCTGAAATACTTATTAAATCAGTTATAATCTTTTGTACTTCCTGATTGTCAACGTATGCCGTGTATAGCTTTTCGATTAATTCTTTCACATTATTTACGGTACAAGTTAATTTGTCAATTGTAGATTTTACATTTATTAACGTTTCGTCCGAAAACTCTGTGTCGCCTATCATTTGCTTAATTTTTTCAAACGAAAGACGATTGTCGGTAACTAGAAAAACGCTCAATAAATTTTTTTGCGCTTTTTCTAAAATTGATACATTTTTCTTAACAATTCGTTCAACACCTTTGTCTGTAGAGGTTATGAGCATTCTTGCCTTTTTAACTTCACGTGTCAGAGCGTTTACATCAATATTTAAGGTGTCTGCAATCATTCTTATATATTCGGATTGGACGATTGCGTTTTGAATCTCTTGAAGTATAGGAATAAGCTCTTTTACTGTTTTGGTTTTTTCAATAGGAGTTATGGGTTTTTCTTTCATAATTGCATTAATTTGGAAATCAAGCAAAAGCGGTGCATGTTTCATATATTCTTTGTAGCTTTCAGCTCCTACCGATCTGATAAATTCATCGGGATCTTTGCCTTCTGGTGGTGCAATAACTCTTATTTCACACGAATATTTGTCATTTGTTGTGGAAATATAGCTTTCATCAAATTGTTTTATATCACCTAGACCCTGAAAAGCTTCTTTTATCAATTCTGCATTTCGTTTGGTTGCTTTTTGTCCCGCAGAATCAGTATCAAAAGAGAGATAAACTCTCCTTGAGGGTGTGTAACGTGACAAAAGTTTTATATGGTCGGCAGTCAATGATGTTCCGCAAGAGGCAACGGCATTTTTAATTCCATGGGCTTGTGCGGAAATTACATCAAAATAACCTTCCATTAATATTACACTGTCTTGTTCTTTTATTTCATCTTTTGCAAAATAAAGCCCGTATAAAAGCTTACTCTTGTTGTAGATTAAAGAATCCGAGGAGTTTAAATATTTTGGCTGCTGGTCTTTTTCTATGGCTCTTGCACCAAATGCAACAAATTCGCCAAACTCGTTTTGAATAGGAATAATTACACGATTTCTGAAACGGTCAATATATTTGCCTTCTCGGGTTTTTAATATCAAACCGGCCTTTTCCAAAACTTCGTCTGTGAAATCGGGTTTAAATTTTTTATAAAATTCATCATAAGATTTTGAGGCAACTCCGATTGAATATTGTTCAATAATTTCTTTTGTTATTCCTCTGCCGGATAAATATTCAAGTACAGAGGTTGTTTCTGGACTTTTGTCTTTCAATAATTTTAGGTTATAAAATTCTGCAGCCTTTTGACAAGCTTGAATCATGTCTGATTTTAGACTTTTGCTTTCGGATTTTTGTAATTTTTTGGGCATTTCCAGTCCGAATTTTTCAGCCAAATCAGACAAAACTTCCATAAAATCTTTATTTTGAGTTTTCATTATAAAAGAAATAGCATCTCCGCCTTCACCGCAGCCAAAGCATTTGTAAATTCCAAGTGAGGGATTTACGGAAAACGAGGGAGTTTTTTCTTTGTGAAAAGGACACAAACCCCAATAATGACCGCCGTTTTTCTTTAATATAACTTGTTCTGAAACAACTTCAACAATATCAAGACGGTCTTTTATTTGAGAAACTAATTCTTCAATAGTGTTTGCCATAATAAAATTTTATCATTAACATGGATATTATCAAAAATTTTCATTTAAAAATTCTATTTTTTTCGTTTTTTCCATGTAATTTTAATTCCAAAAAGATTTAATTTTATTTTTATTCTTTCTAAATCTTTGATTCTTTTATTTAAAGTTTTGATTTCATTTTTATAATTTTGTATTTTTTCTATAAAATTACCTTTTATCGGGTGGTATAACAAGTTGTCCGGAGTTTCAAAAATCCTATCCTCATTTAAATCGAATTCAGGTTCAAGGAATATATTAGGTTCACAAATTCTACCGCATTCAAAACCATTGTTAAATAATTCGGTAGGTACAAAAAGTTCGCAAAATACCCAATTATTATTGACGTTGTTTTTATAAATTTCTTTATGTTTCAATCTTTGATTATATAAAAAATCAATAGCTTTGTTAGAAAGTCTTGAAATCGGAAACAAAGATTTTTTAATTTTTGTATTTTTGTCATAAATCCATTCAATATTATTTGTCCAGCACCATTCGCTGTTTAGTTCAGAATCTTGATAATTAATTATCAATAAATCTTTATTGTCATTATCATATTTTTTGAAAAACGGCTCATAAGATTTTCCGTTACAAAAAACATCATATTCTATTTGCCAATAATATTCATAATCCGGAAAAAATTTTTTAACATAATAAAATCTATAATCTGAGTTATACCACATTACAGCAGAAAAATTTTGATCAATTTTTCCGGATGCAAAAAATGGCAAATTCAGTTCTTTACTTAAATTTTCGTCAAACAAAAAACATTTTACCTTTGTATCGAAAAATTCAAATTCATCTATTCTTGAATTTGCTTCAAGTTTCAAATTTGTATTATCAATAGCAAGAACTACATCATACCCATCAATATTTAACAGTTTTTTATATTCGCTTATAACACCTTTTGTAAGTATATGTGTAGAAAGAAAAACTAAATTTTTATTAGTCATAAGTTCATTATATTTAAAAAAATTTAAAAGAGCTAGCAAAAAAAATTTTTAGCTGTTTTTTATTAGTGGAAAATCATGGAGAAAACAATGAAAATTCAATCAAATTACACAGTTAGCCGAAATTATAATCAAACAACATTTGAAGGCAACCCATTTAAAATATTAGTTAAAAAACCAAAAATTAATGAAAAAAAAGATCTTTTATACAGAATTTCAGGAATGATAGATATACCAAGTTCTGAATTTGCAAAACGTACAGAAGGCTTAAACGAAAGATCATTATCATTTTTACACAGTTTAGCAAACAGATATAATGCCAGAAATCATTATTTTTCACAAAAAGAAAATCCGGAATTTGTATTTAATATTCTTAATATGATTAAAAAACCGAAAAGTATTCATTTTGATTTTATAAATACTGTCAGAGGTTCTTTTGAACATATGGAGAATATATTAAAACGTGTAAGAGATAAAAAAGGTTTAAAATTTGTTATAGATTTGCAAAAAAATGTTTTTAAAGAAAAAAAACCGGCAGATCAAATTATTTTGGATTTATTAACATCTTTAAACAGAGATGAGTATATAAAACATACTGACAGATATAGTGATTATTTGTTGAAAAATTATAAAAATGAAAATGCTGTAAAAGAACTTGACAAAATGCTTGATTACGGAATATATAATTCCGGTTCTTATGGAAAAACATTAAATATAGATTCTCTATATAATAAAATTCCTGCTTTACAATCTTTTAGCAGAATGGATATATCAGAGTATTATTCAAAAGAAGGTGCATTTTTCTTAGATAAGATTTTTGAAAAATTTACTGCACTAAAATTGGTTAATCAATCTGAAAAAGCTATGTCTGACGTTTTTGAAATGTACAAATCAGCAACACCAAAGAATTTGGATATAAGATTAAACTTAATAAACAAATTCAAATTTTCAGGTGCAAATAAAGATTTGAAATATAATAAACAAGAAGTAAAAGCGTTAAGAGGACTGTTTGAAAAAATTGATGAAGATAAAAATCTTGCAGGATTTGTCAAAAAATTAATAACCGAAAATATTTATACAGAATCTGTTCAGGATTTTAATCAAATATTAGAAGCAGTTCCGCCTAAAAAAGGAAAAATATTTATCAAGAATTTGCTGAACATATTAGGAGAAGTTCAAAATCCTCAAAAACGTAAAGATATTCTTGAAACAGAATTGACAAATCCATTTTATGAAACCAGTAGAAATAGAGAAAGAAGACTTCATGCAGAAAGATACGGATTTGGTGAAAAGGAAAGTTTTATTTCGAAGGCAAAAAGATATATTGAAAATAAATTTCAAGAATTACGATACACGTTTGTCGGCAAAGATGAGCCTGTAACAATTTATGAACCTCTAAATACACAAACAGTTGAAAAAATAGAAGAACCGATTGCTCAAAAAATTGAACTTCCGGTTATTAAAAAAATACAAGAACCTCAAGTTGAAATAGCACCGGTAATTAAGAAAACAGAAGAACCTGTTGTAGAAAAAATTGAAACTCCGACAGTCGAAAAAGTGAATAGTTCTGAAATATTACCGGAAACTCCTATATTAGAACATATAATAAAAACAGAAGATGAACCGGTTATCAAATTAGTAAATTCTGCAAAGGAAGCAAGACAAGCTAAAAAATTAAAAATTTTAAATGACGTGAAAGAAGTTATAAACAAACGTCTTGGTGCAAAAACTGTTGAAAAACAAGAAGAAATATACAGCAAAAATGCAACTCAAATGCGTTTGAAACTTTTGAACGAAATATTTGACTCAATAAAAGATACAAGAAAAACTGATAAAGCTGTCGGAAAATTAAAGTCTCAATCTTCAAATAAAGATGCTGTTGAATTGTACAAACGCATAAACGGCAGAAACAGAAAACTTGTAAGGTATATGCTTTTGAAACGTAATGTTGACGGAACAAGAATGTTTGAAGTAAAAGATATAATCAAATTTATTGACAAGGCAGATGCAAAAATCGCAAAAATGAAAGAATCAAATCCTGAATTTAAATCAAAAGATGCAAAAGCTTATTATGATCATTTATTTGAAACAAAAATTCAGGAATACGGAAAAATTAAGAGAACAAAGAAAAAATAAAGCCCTGATGGGCTTTATTTTTTATGGTTTTTTGGATTTAAAAATCTTTTTAAATTTATCCCATTGTTTGCCTGAAA
>CACYCU010000122.1 GCA_902772945.1 uncultured bacterium
AAGTTGTTTTAGAGTTTGAATAATAATTTGCGAACCTGAGAGAGTTTTTGTTAATGTTTGCATATGATGATTTTAGCACAGAGAAATTTTTTATGCAAAAAAAGCGCCCAAAGGGCGCTTTTCAAAAAAGATTTTAGAGATTAGTCCCAATCCCATGTGAATAATCTTTTGAATGCATTTTTTGTTTCTTTAATTTCTTTATCAACAGCATTTCTTCTTGCAGCTATTTCTCTTTCTTGAGCTTCTCTTCTTGCTTTTGCTTCAGCTCTTTTAGCTTTCCATTGAGCAAACCAAGATTGTTCTTCAGCTTTTACAGATTTGTTTGTTGATTCAATTGAATCAGCAGTTCTGTTTAACCAGTTAGAAATTGGGTTTGCTGCATAAACTGATGTTGTTGATAACAATACAGCTGCCATTAAAGCGATTAAAGTTTTTTTCATGTTTCTCTCCTTTTTTTTTACAAAAATATTATACTAAATTAAATTGTACATATCAATAATTTTTTCAATTCCGGCCTTTGCAGTGTTAAAAATCTTAATCATTTCTGATTGTTCATATGGTGCGCCTTCTGCTGTAGTTTGGAATTCAATGATTTTCCCGCTCTTTGTTAATACTATATTACTGTCAACTTGGGCATTTGAATCTTCTATATAATCCAAATCGAGTCTTACTTCACCATCTACGATTCCTGCTGATATTGCGCCAATAGGTTCAATAATAGGATTTTCTGCTAAAATGCCTTGTGCCAACAATTTATCAATTGCAATTTTTAAAGCCAAATAACCTCCGCATATGCTTGCGGTTCTTGTGCCCCCGTCAGCCTGAATAACATCGGCATCAATAGTTATTGTCAAATCCGGTATTTTTTCCAAATCAACGCATGCTCTCAAACTTCTGCCAATAAGTCTTTGGATTTCTTGAGTTCTTCCGGAAATTTTTGTTCTTTCTCTCGTAACTCTTGTATTTGGTGCGGAAGGTAAAAGTGAATATTCGGCTGTTACCCATCCTCTTTTATCATCTTTATCCATCCATTTAGGTTTTGTTTCTTCAACAGAGGCCGTTGTAATTACCCTTGTATCGCCAAATTCAACTAAAACTGAACCGAGTGCGTGTTTGGTAAAATCTTTAGTGAATTTTATTTCACGAGTTTCATCATTTTGTCTGTTTTCTCTTTTCATAATTTTTTCCCTTCATAGTCCCACATATAAATTTGTCCGCAATATTTGCAAACAGCGTGATCATTCATAAACTGTAAGTCAGGTACAAATTTATATCCGTCGACTGTTATTTCGATTTCTCCATTTTGATTGTACTCTTGCAGAAAAGTCTTTTCACCTTGGTAATCAGGTGAAAACATAAGTTCAAACTTATCTGTTGATTTACAATTCTTACAAATAAACATTAGTATTCGTCATCCTCTAGTCTTGCACGTCTGATTATTTCCGGATCAATTTCTCTTTTTTCTATTTTAAATGTTTTTGCTTTTTTTGAGGATTTTTTTGACGGTTTGCTGGTAATCTTTTTTACAGGTTGTTCTTCTTCTGTGTTATTGCAGTTGTACCATAATGTCCAGCAAATACTTCTTAGAGGTAAAGTAAATCCTACCGCTATGAAAAATATTAAACTCTGTAAAACCAAAGAAGCTATTATAGCGGGTGTAACGCCGTATTTTTCAATCGGCTCTATTGGCAAATTAAAAGCCCAAGCCTCAAATGCTTTTGTTAAATAGGGTGTAATATTTGCATAATCAAAAACAACAGAAAGCCCTGATGGCATTATACCATAAGTTAATATGCATAAAAGAAGCATCAAAATAAATGTTTTTGCAAAATTTCCTCTTATTATTTCAAAACTTCTTTTAAAATAACCGATTGGGGATAATCCGTTTTCAAAAGTGAAAACTTGAAAAATTAATATAAAATATATAAAAAATATCAGGCCTAAAACCCAAAATATAGGAATAATTGCAATCATTGTAAATATTGAAAACATAATCCATAATGCAATAAATGAAAATGTTTTATTTAGAACAACTCCGTTATGAGCTTTAAAGTCATAAACTCTCCCTGTATTAAGATATCCTTCTGTCATAGAATTTATCGCACCGTATGCAACCAGATAATCCCATAAAGCCTTAACAAAAATAATAAGTCCTGGAACAGATGTCAAAACTATTAACAAAATCATAGAGGACATGTTATTTAGTGCTTGATATTTAGTTGTTAAATCATGTAAGTTGTTTGTATACCAATAATTTAGACCAAAAATTATATATAAGCCAAATATTTGTCCTAAAACAGGAAAAAGCATATATAATAAAAATTTATGTAGATTTAAACAATATATCTTCAGGCTTTGAAAAAAGATGCTTAACATTTTTACCCCTTTTGTTATAAGATTATTTTATTACAAAAATAGTGAGTGGTGAATAGTGACCGTCGAGCAATTAATAAATGAAATAAAATCATATACGCAGGAAGATTTTGAAAATTGTAAAGTAAATTTGCATATACATACGACTTTTTCTGACGGTAAGGCGGATGCACAGGATATTTTGTGTCAAGCAAAAGAAAAAGGTTATAAAAAAATAGCTATCTGTGATCATAATACGGTCGATGCGCATAAAACGGTTAAAGATGATATGCTTATACCTGCTGTTGAATTTGATGTATGGTGCGGCTATGTTTTTATGCATCTTTTAGCTTATGGGATAGATGTTAATAATCCATGCTTATATCCGTTTTTAGCAAAAACAAAAAAAGGAACTGAAGCGGATATTGTGAGAATTTTTTCAAAGCGTGATATTAAAAAGTTGATTAATGCAATACATGCTGCAAATGGTATTGCTGTTCTTGCGCATCCTGCTTGTTGTTGGGCTTTAAATCTTGATCTGTTTGTAAAAAAGTTGATATCATTGGGTTTGGACGGAATAGAAGTGTATTATCCTTATAAAAGACACAGAGGAATAATAAAATTTCATAAATCCGAAACAGTTGAAAAAATTGCAGATAAATACAGTTTATTGAAAACCGGCGGAACGGATTTGCACGATGAGGAATTATGACATTTTAAGGAAGGCTTCTATAAATCCGTCTAAATCTCCGTCCATTACAGAATCCACATTACTGACTTCATAGTTTGTTCTGTGATCTTTTACCATTTTATAAGGGTGAAAAACGTATGAACGAATTTGAGACCCAAAATTAATGTCAACATTTTCACCTTTTAGTTCTGCTAATTTTTTTTCGTGTTCGGCTTGTCTTATAGCAAGTAGTTTTGATGCAAGAATTTGCATTGCATTTTCTTTGTTTTGGAGTTGTGATCTTTCTTGTTGACATTTTACTACAATACCTGTTGGCTTGTGTAGTATTCTGACTGCTGTTTCAACTTTATTTACATTTTGCCCGCCGGCACCGCCTGAGCGCATTGTGTCTATCTCCAGTTCTTCGGGTGGTATAACAATTGTTTTTTCAAAATCTTCAATTATCGGAGAAACTTCTACAGATGCAAAACTCGTTTGTCTTTTGCCGTTAGCATTAAATGGTGATATTCTAACCAGCCTGTGGACGCCTTTTTCTGCTTTTGAATAGCCGTATGCAAATTTTCCTGTTATTTTAACTGTTGCTGATTTTATTCCTGCTTCATCGCCGTCTAATTTGTCCAGCAAATCAACCTTCCACCCTTTAGCCTCTGCCCATCTTATATACATTCTTAGCATTAAACTTGCCCAATCTTGAGCGTCTGTACCGCCGGCACCTGCATTAATTGTCAAAATTGCATCGGCCTCATCATACTCTCCGTTCAGCATTTGTTTTATTTCAAACTTGTCAAGGGCTTTTTCCATCAAATGTAATGACGGAGTATATTCTTCAATAAGTTCCTCATCTTCAAGCTCTATTGCAGTTTGAAAATCATCCAATACGGATTGCCATTTGTTTACAAAGTCCAAATTATCTTTTATATCACGAATTTTGGAACCTAGTTCGGATGCAAGTTTTTGATCTGCCCACACTTTAGGGGATTGAAGTTGGTTCTCATAGTCTTCAATTTCTTTA
>CACYCU010000123.1 GCA_902772945.1 uncultured bacterium
AGGTGTTGGCGGTGTTTTGTATCCACCTAATTCTTTGTATAAAGATATTTTAGATGAAAACTTGTTCATGAACTTGGCTCCAACTAATGATGATGTATGGTTTTGGTTGATGGCGGTTTTAAATAACAAAAGAATTAAAGTTATTAAAAACAATATTCCTCAACCTACGGCTATTGATGAAACGATTGAAGGACCTTGCTTAACCAAAATTAATGATCATGGGGATAAATTATTCTTTAAAGATTTGTTTAGAGTTTTTAATCATTATAAAGGTTTAGAAGAAAAAATAAAAGCCGACATAAAATAATTATTGTTTGTAATTACGAATACCTGTTGTAATCATTGATATACCGTATTTGTTGCAAACATCAATAAGTTTTTGGTCTTTTATTGAACCGCCGGGTTGAATAATTAAGTTTATTCTTCCTTGTATTGCTGAATAAATCGTGTCTTCAGATGTCAAAACCGTATCAGATGCCAAAACTGCATCTTTAGAATTGTCGCAGGAGTAGTCAAGGGCGTGTTCAACTGCCGAAACAGCATTTGTTTGACCTTGTGAAATAGCAAATGTTTTAAAATCTCTGGCAATAACCGCACAATTTGTTCTTCCGTATTTTGCAATTTTCCAAGCAAAAACAGCATCTTCAATTTGTTCAGCTGTTGGTTTTTCATTTGTAACAACTTTAAATGTTTCTTTGTTTAATTCGCTGCTATTTTGTTCCTGTATCAATGCGCCAAACGGTGTTAGAAAAATTTCTTCTCCGATTTGTCTGTGATATTGCTTTAACGGGGTATTTATTTTAACAAGCTTGATTTCTGTATTATCCTTGAATAATTCAACAGCTTCAGGTGCGAATGACGGTGCGACTACAACTTCTACAGACATGGAATTTAAGTGTTTTGCAACTTCCAAATCAACTTCTTTTGAAAAACCTACAACTCCATAGAAAGAACTTACTGGATCGCAGTCAAAAGCGTTTCTGTATGCTTCATACAAAGATCTGCCCAAGGAAACACCGCAAGGTTTTGCATGTCTTATAATCGCAACGCAATTAACATCAAAAAATTCACTGATAATATTCAATGCTACAGATGCATTTAACATGTTGTTAAATGTGAGCTCTTTGCCTTCTAACACTTCGTAATCTATAGTGTTTTCAGTTTTGAATAGTGAAGCTTTCTGATGCAAATTTTCACCGTATGGTAAATCTTTTATTTTCTCAAAATTAAATGTTTTGAAAGGTTGTTCCCCAACATGTTCAGATAAATTGCCGCAAATTAATTTGTCATAATTTGAAGTTAAATTAAATGCTTTTACAGCAAGTTTAAGTCTTCCGAAGTCATTTGCGTTCAAAGCAACATAATAGTCAATTTTATCAGTTATAACAGTAACATTTTTATAATTTTTTGCGGCAGCTCTTAAGAGTGCGCATCCGACTATATCGATATTATTAACCATAGAATCAATATCACCGGTGTTCTCTATGGCTATTTTTTCAAAAGGACACAAATTCACAACAACCATATCATAAGGTTTGATTGCAGCTTTTTCCAAAGCATTCATTTCGTTTACATCAGAACTGTTGGCTAATATCCCTGCAAATACGGTTTCGTTCATTGCGGAATAATCGGAAGGTAGTATTCCTATATTACTTGAAAATTCATTGCAATCCGTAACGGCAATTCCTGACTTGTTTAAATAATCATAAGTGTCTCCGCTTGCAACTATTTCATAATCAAATTTGTCAACAAGATTCTGGGCAAATTCTACCAAACCAACTTTGTCATATACGCTAATAAATGCTCTTCTTTTCATCTTAGTTCCTTTCATCAATAATTATATCATGTTAATTTTATTTTGAGATTTTCTTAGCATTTCGTAACTTTTATTTGAATAATACTTTGTCTTTGTTATAGTTAAAAAGAAAAGAGGAAATAAATATGGCAACAAATAATATGGCAGAAGGCGTTGGAAAAAGAATAGTCGACGCATTGAAACAACAATCAGATATGGAAATTCAAAATGTGGTTGAAAATTCTGAAGAAACATCAACAGATTCGTTTAATGATAATTCTTTTGATGAACTTGAATATTCATACACTGAAGAAGCACCAAAAGAACCTGAAATTATTCCGGAACAACCTGTTTATTCAGAACCGGCTTATACAAATCATATGATGTTTACTCAACCTCAACCGGTTCAAGAAGAACTTGATGATTTTGAAATTCCTAATAATATTGCAGTCTTGAAACAATTAATCAGCCAATTGCCGGCAGGAGTTTCTAAACAAACCGGTGCACAAATTATTAAACAGACAATGGAAGCTTTGGGTATTTCTATGAAATCAGTTTTGCAAGAAGCTCAACAAGTTCAAGAAAATCTTAATAATTCAACAAGAGAATGCCAGGCATCTATTGTTGAACACAAAAAACAAATCAGTATGCTTGAAAGACAAACTCAAAAGTTCCAAAGACAATACAATTCTTTGAATGATGTAATTAGTTTGTTTGTTCAAACAAATATTTAGAAGCGGGATTAAATCCCGCTTTTTTATTAAATTATAAAATAGTATTCAGTTTTAATGTGTAAATTTATTTCCTTATATTATACCGTTTGAGGTTTTAGCCGAAGAATCTCCAAAAAGTTATGAGATCCTGAAACAGCACAAGGCAGACAAGCTCACAAAACTCGTACCTCGTTTGTTCGTTTTGTCAAGTTCAGATGATTAAAAAGCAAATGTAACGTTTTGTAAATACGAATTTAAAAATAGCTGAAATCCAGTTATAATGACTCTTAGTCTAGGATAGACTGTGTTGCGCTTATAGCAATAATTTCCCCTAAAAATTTTTTACATATGTATAAGGGATAAAAGGAGAAATTATGGGGATTGAAAGAGTTCTTAGAGCTCCGTTACGTGAAGCTGTCAAAAAATTGAGCGGCCATTCAGAATTGAAAGGTATTGCAGGTGCAGCTTTAAAAAAATATCCTAAAAAAATGAATATTTTCCCTGAAACAGGAAAAGTTTGCAAGAAAGTAAATCTCAAAAAATTTTCTGATTTGTCCGAACATTTACACCCTGCATCAAGTTTAAGATTTTTAGAGGCAGATTTTCAAACCTATAAACAGAGGCTTCTTAGGGATTTTGAAGGAATTGTAGATAAAGATATATTAAACCGGATTGCAAAATCAACAAATCCTGAGCAATTAAAAAATATTCTTATTAAGCAGGATATTAGTTTAATCAAAGATTTTAGTAATCAGTTAGTAAATAAGGGTGCGATATCAAATCTTAATAAACCTCCAAAGCGTTTTACATTAGAGCTTGAGCAGATGGTTGATAAATTTCAATTAAATAAACGAAATGTTATTTTGGCTCGAGAAAAAGCTTTGCATGTTCCGTCTAAAAATCCTCAAGTTATTGCTATAGAAAATATTTTGAAAGAGCAATATGGATGTAAATTTGTTAGTTTAAAGGATAATGAAACTTATGCAAAGCTTATATTGAAAGCATTTGAAGTTGCGAAGAAAAACAACTGTAATTTACCCAGAAATGTTATTGTGACAGATTTTACTGGTATGGGAATTGCAAATGGTGAAAGGGTTAAAGATGTTATAATGTTTAATCCTACAAAATCGGCAAAAATGTCTGAGGGATTTGGATCCACTAATAGTGATTTTCATATACCTTTGCATGAAATAATTCATGGAGATCATTTACCGTTTTTAGCTTTTTCACATAAAAAACTTCCTCAATCGATGATTGGAACCAAAAGAACACTATCTGGTTATTCAGCAGGTTCGCTTACGCATGAAACTTTTGTGGAATTGAAAACCAAAAAGTTAATTGATGGATTAAATGCTGAAGAAACAGAACTTTATAATTATTTAAATTTTTTGTCATGATAATTTGCTTTTTAAAAAAATATCATTAAACCCATGTCGGATAGTTAATATTGTCTAAATTTGTATAATTCTCTACTGAATTTGGATGATTTTTATCCGGATGAGTGTAACAATTTTATAAATATACGATATTATAAGTATAGAGAGGAAAATATGTACAACAATTTTTATCCGCATTATGATTTAGCAGGCAGAATTCAACACACAAAACTCGATACCGGAATCAACGATATGCCCTCTGCAAGGATAGGCAGAATTGAAGACCAAACTTCTCCGGATTTTAAAACAGTAATGTCAGGGCTTGTGGAAGATTTGAATACTCAATTGAACGCTCCTGATAATTTGTTAAAAGATATTATGTCGGGCAGCAAAAATGTTGATATTCACGATGTTATGACTGCAATGGCAAAATCAGAAATAAGCGTAAATGTTGCAACACAAATTACAGGAAAAGTCATTCAAGCGTATGACAAAATTATGCAGATTCAGGTGTAGAATAAAAAAATAGACTGGGGCAAAAAATGGATATTCAAGAAGTAATGGACAATAAACCTTTATTTTACGGCATTATAGGTGGCGTAGTACTTGTCCTTGCATTGATAATAGCACTTAGTATTGCCGGAGGTTCAAAAAAATCCGCTCCTGGTATTGAAGTTACCGGCGAACCGTTGAAAGAAGATGTAAATCTTTTGACTACGGATAATATGGGGAAAGCGATTGAAATTCAAGCTCTTTTGGCAAAATATAACATTGTTGTCAGCAGAAGACTTGATGGTACAAAATCAATTTTGTATTTGAAAAAAGGTGATTGTAAAACAGGGAAAAAGGCTTGTTATACAACAGATAGAGATATTGCTCTTATTCAAATTGTTCAGAGCGGTTTGATGGATCAAAATGTGGGATTGGAAATTTTTGATAAAGGTGATTTTACTTCCACCAAAGAAGATAAAAAAATCAGACTATCTAGAGCAATAAACGGTGAACTCTCAAGATTGATAAGAAGAATTGACGGTGTTGAAAATGCATCTGTATTTATTTCAATTCCTGAACAAACAATGTTTACGTCAATGCAAAAACCTGTTACGGCAACAGTTCAGATTACTCTTTCAAAGGGTGCAACAAAACTTGATCAATTAAAAATTAAAGCTATTTCAAATTTACTTTTGGGTAGTGTTAACGGCTTAGAGGCAGAAAATATTGCGATTACCGATACAAACGGAAATACTTATCACAGCATAATGACAGCCGCAGATGAAATGCTTGCAAAAATAGAAGAAAACGATAAGTATATGACATCTAAAGTAAATCAACAATTAGACAGACTTATCGGTCAAGGCAATTATGTTGCAACGGTTAGTACGTTTTTACGTCAAGCTCCTGTTGAAAAATTTACAATAGACTATGATCCGGAAAGAAAAGCATCAGTTACAGAACAAACATTCCAAGAAGGTTTGGGTGATCAGACAACCGATTCAAATAAAAATACAAATGCAGTGAGTGTATATCTTCCAAATGGTTTGCCAAACGGCTCATCTGATTCATCTCAGAACAGAAATTATTCTCGTACTGCAAGAGAAACCCAATACGGAGTTACTAAAACTCAAACAAATGAATATATTAAACCGGGTGTAATTGAAGAAATTTCAATAGCAGTTACATTGGACAAAAATGCACTTCCTTCTAATACAACATTAGAAGAATTAAAAGAATTGATAGCAAAAGCTGCAAGTCCAAAAGTTACTGCAGAAAATGTATCAATAGCATTTTCGGATTCTACAGATCCGTATTTGGCTGGCGACAGACCTGCAAATCTTCCTAAACCGGATGAAACAGGTAATCCATGGTGGCTTGCAATAGTTTTAAGTGCTATAGGCTTGATAATTGTATTCAAAGCTATATCTAACCGAGTTCAACAAATTCAAGAAGCTAACAGACAAGAAGTTGAACAGTTAAGACAAAAAAATATGCAGCAAGAACAACAGCTCTCTGATATAAATCAACGAGCAGCTCAATTAGCGGAAAGACAATCGGAATTGGCTCAAGGTTTGGTAGAGCAGCAGCAAAGAGCTTATATCCCGCAACAGCAAAATTCTGAAAGTTTGTCGGAATCTATAGCTAATTTGTCAGATGAATTGGCAAACAGAGATGAAGATGAAGCAGGAGAAAAAATTAAAAGTTGGATAGAACAGGCTTAAGAAAGGGAATTACTGAAATCGTAATATTATGGCAATAGAAGGGTTTGATTATAAAGGTTTTGCACAAAATTTGGCCCAGCAGGCGCTGGAGCTTATCCCTGCAGATTTTAATGAAAATCAAAAAAATTATGTAGCAAATACTCTTTTGAATTTTTCTGCAGTAGCCGGTGAAGCTTTATATAATGATACTCAATTTAATTTTAATTTAGATCAGGCTGTAATGATTACACAAATCATTGCTGAGTGGTCTTTTCACAAATCCGTAGATTTGGTAAGATCTGGTATTCCTCAACAATATTGGGATCCTATAATGCAAAAAATTGCATTTACCATATTTGAAATTGCCAAAAATGCGTTTAGTCAAAACCTTCCGCAAGAACAGTGTTTGCAGGTTATAGAGCATCATGTTAAAAAGACATATTTGGATTGTATTGCGGAATTAAAAGAAAAGAATTTGATTGATGAAGGCTTGATGGAGCAAGCTGCAAGTCAGTCTAATATTGATGCAATGGCACAGCAACAGGTAGAGCAAGCGGAAGAACCTCAACCGGCAGAACCTCAAGGGGGTATTCCTCAACCCGGTGGTATCCCACAACCCGGCGGTATCCCGCAGCCGGGAATTCCTCAACCGGATGCACCTCATGAAACAGGGCTTGGTGCCGGCGCAAAAGTGCTAAAACTTGCTACTCTTGCAATGGTATTTAGAAGATTACAACAAGAAAAAGTTCAAACTATATTGAATAAATTTAATCCTGATGATGCAGAATCAGTAATTAAATTCATGGGTGTAAATGACTTGGATAAAAAAGTAGATACAAATGCTGCTCTAAGATGTATTCAAGAGATAAAAACAAATCTGCCGGAACCAACTCAAAAGATAAATCCAAGTAAAATTTTAGCGAAAATTCAAAGTGTTGCAGAACATATAGATCGAGAGAAACTTGAACAAAAATTAAGATTAGAAAGAGTAAATGTCAGGAAGTTCGTTTTTACGGCTTTAGAGGGAGAATATTATCAAATTCCTCCTAAAGTTGCAAATATTATTGCCACACACTTAGAAGATAGTGTATAATAATGCTATGATAATTAAGAAAAAAATAAAATTAGGGGATATGGTTCCGGTAGTCGAAGAAAAGCAAGAACCGGAAGAAAAAGTAGTTGAAGAAGTCGAGGAAAAAATTGACATCTTCAATTTGGATAATATTGACTTTAAACAACGGCAGGAAAGACGCAGAGGTGATCGCCGCAGAGGGTTTCGCAGAATAGATGACAGAAATCTTATATCAAGAGCGAGAGAGGAAGCTCAAAGTATAAAAGAGGCTGCTGCAAAAGAAGGCTATCAAGAAGGTTTGGCGCAAGCAAGGGAAGATGTTTTAGAAGTAAAAAATACAATAATGGAATTTGCCGGCGCAAAGCAAGCTGTATTTGATGAAGTTTCTCCTTATATTTTGGGTATAAGTGTTGATATTGCAAAAAAAATTATTAAAAGAGAATTAGAACAGGATCCTTCATTGATTTTGGATAATATTCAAGAATTGTTGAAGCGTCTTTCAAAAGAAGAAACAAAAATTACATTGAAAGTAAATCCTGTTCAAGTATCTTTGATAAAATCAGAAGTTCCCGAACTGGTTAGTAATGCCGGTTTGGATGCAAAAGTAATGGTAGTTCCTGATGAAGGAATTATGGAAGGCGGTTGTATGCTAACAACTACAAACGGTGTAATAGATGCGACAATTGAAACTCAATTGTCAGTTATAAGTGAGGCGTTAAAAGAAATTTAATGGCACAAGAGCAGCAAGGCGGAGGAACAAATTTAAGCGAAGTTTTTATGGCAATATTTGTATTATTGCTTATAGTTTTGCTGCTTTGTGAACTTCCAAACTGGGTAATAAACGTATCAATCTGTTTAAACATTACTCTTGGTGTAGTTTTGCTTATGATTTCTTTGTACGTTAAGAAAACTCTTGAGCTGGCATCTTTTCCGTCAATTATTCTTATCGGAACAATGTTTAGGTTGGTGTTATCTATTGCTTCAACAAGGTTGATTTTGGCAAAAGGTGAAGCCGGAGAAGTAATTCATGCGTTCGGAACATTTGTAACCGGCGGTAATATGATAGTTGGTGGTGTTATATTTCTTATCATAACAGTAGTTCAGTTTATGGTAATTACAAAAGGTGCTGAACGTATCGCAGAAGTTGCGGCTCGTTTTGCATTGGATGCTATGCCCGGTAAGCAGATGACTATTGATGCTGATTTTAATGCAGGTTTGATTTCTCCTGAAGAAGCAACCAAAAAACGTGAAGATTTACAAAGAGAATCCAACCTATTCGGTTCAATGGATGGTGCGATGAAGTTTGTAAAAGGGGACACAATCGCGGGTATCATAATTACACTAATAAATATTATAGGCGGATTATGTATAGGATGTTTGATGAATCAAATGCCTATAGCGGATGCGGTTTCAAAATATACCACATTAACAATAGGTGACGGTTTGGCATCACAGGTCCCTTCGTTGTTGATGTCAATTGCGGCAGGTATATTTATGACACGTTCATCAGCTGCTGATTCATTGGGTGCTGATGTTACGGGACAAATTATGAGCAAACCGAATGCCCTGTTTTTGGCTGCGGGCTTCTTGCTGCTATTATCTGCATCAGCACCGGTTACCGGATTACCTTGGATTCCGTTTTTATTGTTTGCGATAGGTTTGGGTGTCGCAGGATTCTCAACATTGATTAATGCAGATGTTCAATCTCAATTAGGTCAATTAGAAAGTGTTCGTCAAAACATGCAAGATTTGGTTAATCCAAATAGAATGTATGAACGTTTGGGTGTTGATGTTTTGAGTTTGCAAGTCGGATCAAATTTGCTTGTAATTGCCGATCCTGATCAAGAAGGTCAATTGCTTGCAAAAATTGCGGCTTTGCGTCAAAGAGTGACAGATGAGCTCGGATATATTTTGCCAAACATAAGGATTATGGATTCATCTGCACTTGATGCTAATGAATACATGATTTCAATTCGTGGTAATACGGTTGCAACGGGATATGTATATCCGGGCAAATTTATGGTAATTGCAGATCAATGGGATGCTATGAAAAAAGAGGTTCCTCAGGATGCTATTATTGGTATAGATCCGACATATCAAACTCAGGCTTATTGGATTGGACCTGAGGATGCAAAAATGGCTCGTTCTGTTACTGCTGTTGATTCAACTGATGTTATTGTTACTCACTTGCAAGAATGTGTAAGAAAACATGTTGATGAAGTTATGACAAAAACAGATGTTCTTAAACTTATGGAACTTGTTCGTTCTCAAGATCCGACACTTGTAAACGACCTTGTTCCTACTATTATTTCTACAAGCGATTTGAGAAAGATATTTGTAAATCTTATTAGAGAAAAAGTTTCTATCAAAGATATTATATTTGTATTTGAAAGACTTTGTGATTATGCAAGATTTTCAAAAGAACCTGATATTCTTTCTGAACGTTTGAGAGCGGCATTAGGCAGACAAATATGCTTATCAAATGTTGGGGATGATAAGGTTTTATATGCACTTACGCTTTCTCCCGAATGGGAGAAAACTCTGGATGACAGTTGTCAGAGAACCGAACTCGGAACAATGTTTTTGCTAAATCCTATGCAGGTGCAAGAGCTTATTGAAACAACTGCAACAACACTGATGCGTGCTCATCAGGCATGCGGACAGCAGCCCGTTATTTTGTGCTCTCCAAGAATTAGATTGCCTTTGTATCAACTCTTAGAACGTCATATTCCGACTATTGTTGTAATTTCTTATTCGGAATTGATAACGGATATTAAAGTTGAAGCTATTGATACTGTTGGTGAATCTTACGCTATGGAATAACTATAAAATGTTTTTAATGTAGTTGAAATAATCGTTATTTTTATATTTTTCAATATTTTTTAATAGAATTTCCTTTTTAATAAATCCCATGCGATATGCAATTTCTTCAAGGCACGCAATTTTAATTCCCTGATTTTCTTCAATTGTTTGTACAAATTGGCTCGCTTGTAAAAGTGAATGATGCGTTCCTGTATCAAGCCATGCAAAGCCGCGTCCTAAAAGTTGTACATCCAAATTGCCGTTTTTTAAATAAATATTGTTTAAATCAGTAATTTCAAGCTCTCCTCTGGGTGAAGGTTTTAGATTTTTTGCGCATTCTACTACTTTATTATCATAAATATACAAACCCGTTACCGCATAATTAGATTTTGGGTTTTGAGGTTTTTCTTCTATTGAGATTGCTTTTCCTGTTTTATCAAACTCAACGACGCCAAATCTTTGAGGATCTTTTACATAATATCCAAAAACAGTAGCCCCGCCTGTTTTTTGTTTATTTTGAACAACTTCTTTTAAAGTTCCGGAAAAACCGGGACCGTAAAATATATTATCACCTAAAACTAATGTAGCACAATCATTTCCGATAAAATCTTCTCCGATAATAAAAGCTTGAGCAAGTCCGTCGGGGGATGGCTGTTCTTTATAAGAAAACTCTACTCCGAATTGACTACCATCTCCTAACAATCGTTTGAAATTTGGTAAGTCTTGCGGAGTTGATATTATGAGAATTTCTTTAATTCCGGCAAGCATTAAAACAGATATAGGGTGGTATATCATTGGTTTGTCATAAATAGGCAATAGCTGTTTTGAAATTGCTATTGTGCTTGGATATAATCTTGTTCCTGCTCCGCCTGCTAATACTATACCTTTCATATTTTCTCCTTATATAATTTATTTATTAATTCCGGTACATATTTTTGAATAGTAGTGTCTATTTTGTAATCTTGAAAATTTAGTATACTTTCATCAAAAGCTCGTTTTTTCTTTGAATCTGCACATCCTTTACTAATTTTTATTTCATATTCTTCTTTTGATTTTGTTGCATAGTGGTTAATTTTAATTTTTTTTGAAGAATGAAAATCTGTAAAAGGTCCTACAACTTGTTTAAAATTTTCATCTACAGGGAATTTGTAAGATTCAAAATAGCAAAAATGCGGATGATTTACTGTTTTTATTAATTTTGGATTTGCAATTGTTTTGACATGCCGATTTACAAGTATATTATCATTTTTGCTTACTTTATTATAATTTGCTGTTACGAGTCCGTAGTTCTCGACAGGTGGAGTAATGTAGCCGTTTGAATCAAAAACTTGCCAGTTTATACAAACTCCTGGATAATTTTCATAATCTTTTAAAAAATCAGGTATTGTATTTTTTTCAACAGGTACTATAAATTCATCCAAATCTATAAATGCCATCCATCTGGTTTGATTTTTGTATTTGTATACAGCATCTCTATAAGCTTTGTTTTGCATCCCGTATCCCGGCAAAAAGTGATAACATACAAGACCTGATTTTATATATGGTTCAAGTATTTGTTTTACGTTATCGGTTGAACCGTTGTCGTATATATAAAACCTTTCTGCTCCTAAAATTTTGTGATATTCAATCCATTCTTTTATATATTTTGCTTCATTATATATAATAGCAGTTATAGAAAAGTATACAGGCTTATTTTTGTAATATGTTTTGCATGCTTTTTTGCATCTCGGTAAAAATTTGAAAAATAAAAAATTTATTCCTTCACCGCCGATATAATTTTGTCTTATTAATCTGTGCAATCTATTACGTATTTTTTTTAACATATTTATGAGTATACATTAAAATTGACAATTAATAAAATGACTAATAGATTTTAAATAAATTTTATAAATAATTTTTAATATAAGAGGGTAAAATATGAAATATTCAATATTATTAATTTCGGCAAGTTTAGTTTTATTAATTCAACAGACAGGAGTTTCCATGGAAAATATTATAAGATTTGATAACAATGTTTATAATCTTGTTACCCCGCAAAACAGTGAGCAAAAATATATTTATATATCAGAAAATGATAATATTGAAAAATGGCATTCGCAAATTTGTGTTGAACACGTTCTTGATAAAGCAAATTCAACTGAAGCATCTGC
>CACYCU010000124.1 GCA_902772945.1 uncultured bacterium
ACTTCGCTTGGGACGAAGGGGTCGCACGTTCAAATCGTGTCATCCCGACCATTTTAAAAGACCAACGTAAGTTTGGTCTTTTTTGATTGAGTCATTTTATATTTTATTTCAAAACATCAATACTTATATCCATGCAGTTCACTATAGTATTGCAGCTTATCTGGATTTTTAAGTATATCTGTTATTTCATCATCTCTAAAACCTAATGAACTATAGAACATTTTTTTATTTAGTTCGGTTCGTTCTTCTAATGGTTTAGCCATAAATTCTTGCATATATGCATTTGTATCATCATCATTTTCTGCCCAAACCTCATGCCCAATGTATGAATTCATTTCAGCAATACCGCCTTTTTTATAGGCTGCATCCAGCGTATTTGTATATTCTTGCACTTTCTGCATTCCTATCTCATTTAATTTTTGAATCCCGCCTTCACTTTCTATAAATTTATATTGTTCTGTTCCTTGCAATTTGTTACACATATCTAAAAAATTAGAGCCTTGTAAATCAACTTTATTTATTAATTTTGAAGCTAGAATGTCGCTTATCTTTTCTCGTTCTAACCCATTTTTTGTTGCAATATTTATATTAGTAGTAGGATTTAAAATTCTTTTAAATTGCTCATATGATAACTCAATTTCGCTTTGAGCTCCGTCTTCATAATCTTCAGCACTAACTCCGTTTATATTCCATGGATTTTCTATAGTTACTGATACAATATTGCCGGCTTGGTCGCGTTTTACTGTTTTTATTGAATATTCATGAGATTGTGTATTTTGATCATCCGGGTCTAATTCCGAAAATTTTACCAAATTACCTTCTGTATTTTCATTGTTGGATATAATTTGATACTCAGAATCAAAAGTTATTGCAATATCGGATGGCAACAATTTTAATACATCATCTGCCATAGCAGAATTTACAGAAATTTTTGGAACACCTGTTAGTAACTTTCCAACATCTCTGTTTCCGAATTTACCAATTTCTATATCTCTGTCCATATTATAACCGCTATTTAAAGAAGAAGCTGAATTGATTGCTGTCAAATCGCCACTGCTCATTATTACATTTTGATTTTTCAAATCTTCCTCTGTAGAACTTGCTAATAACCCATCATAGTATTTTTCAAATGCGAGTTCCATTAAAGGTAAATCAATATCACCATCTGCATACTTTGTTTGGTATTCACCGGTTTCTTCATCATAATTGGCCACCTCATCTAGCGCAGCTTGAATTTCTTCCGGAGTAAATGTTTGTGAATATCCTGCACCTTCAATTTTCACGGTATAAGAACCATCATCATTTTTTTTCACAGAATTCTTAATTGCTTCATGACCAAATTCAGTATTCCAAAGAGCAGACAATTGCTCTATTAACCAGCAATCTCCTATATTACCCTGATGAGCTTCGTCTAAATTACCATCCGCTTCTACAGCGACACCATCTCTGTATATTTTAGTTCTGTCTCCATTTTTAATAAAATCAACAGCCTTATTGTATAGTTGGCTAAGTCCTGACAAAAAATCATTTTTGTCTTGTTCATTTTCAAACTCAAACTGATCAACATTTTTGTAATCTTTTTCTAAATGTACTAATTCTCTCGTATCAAGACGCCCATCCCTGTTTGAATCGTAATTACTAAATAGAGAAAATTCATTTTTACTACCCAACTGATTTCTCGTTACATACGTATTTGAAAAAATACCAAAATCATTGTTAGAAAATTCATTTTTAACAGAAGGCTTTTTAGAGTCACTATTTGACTCATTTATACTCATTGATTTAGTTTTATCTTTACCATCGTCTGGAATGTTAAAAATTTTTACCATATAAACTCTCTCAAATATGTTAAAAATTTTAGTAATTAAAGATTTCAATATAATTATTTTTCTTTACAATTGTTACATTTGGTTAAGTTGACTTGACCTTTCTTTTATAATAAACTCTTGTTAGTCATTCTGAGAGAGTATTTTTCGAGATTTTTCGTGTATATTCAGAGTGACAATAGCCGAAGAATCTCAATATAAAGGATTAGGGAAATTGGATTTTACAACATTAACTATTAAATTTTTACAAATGCTGGCACATTTTGTCGGCAATTACGGATTTGCAATAATTGTTTTAACAGTATTGGTCAGATTGGCTATGTGGCCGCTTAACGTTTCGCAACAGCGTTCCATGAAAATGATGCAAAGTTTGCAGCCAAAGATTAAAGCTATTCAAGACAGATACAAAAACGACCCGCAAAAAATGCAGCAAAAACTCATGGAATTTTATAAAGAACATAAATTTAACCCTATGGGCGGATGTTTACCATTACTTATACAATTACCGATATTTATATTATTATATTCCGCATTGATGAGTCCGCAGTTTATTCAAATTGCGGGAGATACGTCATTTGGATTTTTAAGCAGATTAGATACAACACTGCGCGCAACTGCAGGTCGTTCATATGACGGACAATTTGGAGTTTCTCAAGGTGATACATTTATGGCAGGCAAAGTTGCAAAGGTATATTTGCCTAATGAGATTTTAGATAACGTAAAAATAAAAAATCCTGCTAAAGCTGTTGAAATCCAAGGTGATTTTAAAGCCGGAGAAAACGTTGATTTAAAAATGTCTTTGGATTATTTAAACTTAAAATTTGAACAGCTTGCACAAATAGAAAAAGCGGAAGTTGCTATTACTGATATGGCAAACAAGGAAATTGAAAACGTTACTTTTAAAAAACAAGATAACGTCCTTGCAGCATCTGTCCCTACCATAAAAACTGAAAGAGCATTCCATTGGGATGTATTTTTACTAATAGCTTTATTCGCAATAACCATGTTTGCATCTCAAAAGGTCATGATGGCTGCTAACAAAACAAAAGGGGCATCAGATCCAACACAAGAAGCTATTCAAAAATCAATGGGGACTTTTATGCCGATAATGATTATCGGAACATTTGTAATAATTCCTATTCCTGCAGGTGTTTTACTTTACTTAGTTACAAGCAATATTATTCAAATTTTGCAGACAATCATTGTTAATAAACAAATTGATATGGAACAGGCAAATATGAAAAATGTTGTTACTGATTCAGATATTGAAAACGCCAAAAAAATTGAACCGAAAGAATAGAAAAACTGTCTTCCTGAGACAGCTATAGATTCTTTGCTGTACTCAAAATGACGTATTAGATGAAAAATTTCATTATATTTATTGGATAACATGTTACTTTCTGAATATGATTACAATTTACCGGAAGAACTAATCGCTCAGCTCCCAGCTGATAAGCGAGAAAATTCTAGGATGCTTGTTTTAGACAGAGCAGACCATTCTATTAGTCATAAACATTTTTATGACATAGTAGATTATTTGGATAAAAATACTCTTTTGGTAATGAATAACACAAAAGTCCTTCCGGCAAGACTTATCGGACACAAGGATACAGGGGCAAAGATTGAAGTTTTTTTGTTAAAACCCGTTGAAAATAGTTGTTGGGACGTTTTGATTAAGCCATCAAAAAGGATTAAACCGGATACAACAATAAAAATAAGTGATGAGTTATCGGCAAAAGCCATAAAGCGTCTTGAAGATAACGGAGAATGGCTTGTAGAATTGATATACAACAAAGAAGAAAACCTGCTTGATATCTTACACCGAAATGGTAATATACCGCTGCCTCCGTATATTGAGAGAAAAATTAATAATGACGATTTAAAAAAGCTTGATTTTGAACGTTATCAAACTGTCTACGCAAAAGATGAAGGCTCAGTTGCCGCACCGACAGCAGGCTTGCATTTTACGAAAGAAATTCTTAAAAAACTTGAGGATAAAGGAGTTGAACTCTGTGAAATAACCTTAAACGTAGGGTTAGGAACATTTAGACCTGTACAATGCGAAAATATTTTAGAACACAAAATGCATTC
>CACYCU010000125.1 GCA_902772945.1 uncultured bacterium
TAATGTTTGGACTCAGTGAGTGTTCAACAAAGATTATTTTGTTTCCTTTCCCTTTTTCCCTGACGACTCATTGAGTCGTTTTTTTTTTGCTAATTATTGCAGATTTGTAATGAATTTGTCTGTTTTTACAAAATACAATATCATATTAGTATGAGTAAAATTGTAGTTGTTGACGATGAAAAGATGGTAACCTCAGCATTTAAAGCTCTTTTTAAAGTCGAGGGTTATTCTGACGTACACTTATTTAACAATCCTTGTGATGCTTTGGAGTTTTTAAAAACTGAGACTCCAGATTTAATAATTTCGGACTTTATAATGCCTGAGATGAATGGTCTGGAATTTTTGACTGAGGCTAAAAAACTTTACCCTGAAGTTAGTATGATTTTATTAACAGGTTACGCTGACAAAGAAAATGCCATAAAGGCTATAAATGAGATTGGCTTGTACAAATATATTGAAAAGCCGTGGGATAATGATGATTTACTTATGAATATAAAAAACGGTATTGAAAGAAGTCATCTCCTTGAAAACTTAAGAAATAAAATTAATGAATTAGAAAAAGCCAAAAAGCAGCTTCAAGTATATTCTACTGATTTAGAAAAAATTGTGGCAGAACGTACGGCTGATTTAAAAGAGGCAAACCTAAAACTTTCAGGTATTATAGGTTATTGTGCTGACGGAATTGTAATTGTTGATGGACAAGGTAATATTTTACAAGTAAATCCTGCATGTGAGAATATGATTGGGTTATCTGAAACTTCTCTATATAAAATGAAATTTCAGGAAATAGCGTATTCTAACAATAAAGAACAAAATTCTGCTAAAGATAATTCAGGTTCAATATTTGGGTTAAGTGAGGATAAATCGGAAGTCTTTTTGCGAGATTATTATATTGTTAACTCTTTAAGCGGAATTCATACGCCGGTAGAAATCAGTTTTGCAGCTATATCAGATGATAAAAATGATGAAAAGTATGTTGGTGTTATAAGGGATGTCAGTGTTCAAAAGGAAACAGAAAAACTTAGAGATGATTTTATTGCAACATTAACTCATGATATGAGAACACCTCTTTTGGCAGCTATTCAGACACTTAAATATTTTCTGGAAGGTGCTATCGGAACTCTTGATGAGAAACAGAAAGTTCTGTTATCAACTATGCTTCAGAGTAATGAAGATTTGCTGGGTTTAGTCAATGCATTACTTGAGGTATATCGTTTTGAAAGCGGGAAATTAGAACTTTGCAAAACAGTATTTTCAATAAAAGATTTAGTGGAACAATGTTCAAAAGAATTAGCACCTCTTGCGCAAAAGAAAAATATATCTTTTAATGCAAATTTTGAGCCAGAAAACGATGTGTATATAAATGCAGATCGTGCTGAAATTAAAAGAGTTATTACTAATCTTTGCGGTAATGCTTTAAATTATACTGATAAAAATGGCGAAGTTAACGTTCTTACAAAAATTCAAGATGGTGATTTGATATTTTCTGTTAGCGATAACGGAAACGGTATTCCACAAGAAGATGTTCCGAATTTATTTAAAAGATTTTCTCAAGGTACTACAAGAAAACGTTCTACCGGAACCGGTTTAGGGCTGTATCTTTCTCGCCAAATAATTGAGGCTCATGGGGGTAAGATATGGGTTGACAGTAAGTTAGGAAAAGGAAGCGAATTTTCTTTTTTGCTTACTGATGTTGTAGAAAAAGAAAGACAGGTTATTAATGGCTAAAGTATATATAGTTGAAGATCACGATATGGCAAGGATGGGCCTATCCGTTATATTGAGCAACAATGAAAACATTGAAATTCTTGGAATGTGTGCTGATGGGTTGGATGGAGTTAATAATGTATTAAAGTTGAAACCGGATGTAGTTATAATGGATATTGGTTTACCTACAATTGACGGAATTGAGGCTACAAGAAAGATAAAAGAAGCAAATCCTGATATTAAAGTTTTGATGTATACTTCAAGAGAAGGGGATGACGATATATTTGATTCTTTTAAAGCCGGTGCTGACGGATATATTACCAAGGGAGCTTCTGCAGAACACACAGTTTCTGCTGTGCTTGCAGTGGCTGACGGCGCAGCTTGGCTTGATCCTGCTATTGCAAAAGTTGTATTAACTAATGTCAGAAAAAGCAAAGATTCATATGAAAGAAAAGGTGAAATAAATTATAAATTAGGAAAAAATTTATACGATTTAACCGAGCGTGAAATGGAAGTGTTGGCTTTGATAGTTGACGGTCTGACAAATCCTCAAATAGCTGAAAAGCTTGTTATAACTATTGCTACAACAAAAACTCATGTTCATAATATACTACAAAAATTGTATGTGAATAGCCGTTCTAGAGCTATTAAAATGGCAATGGAAGAAGGGCTTGTATGATATATGGTTTATTGGGTGTTGTAGCTGCTTTTTGTGCTTTTATTCAGTGGGGTGATGAAATTCCTATGCCCCATATGGATTATAATAAAAAAGCTGCAAAGTATGAGCTTAATGTTAAAAAACAAGACGAAAAAGAAAAGTTTGAAAAGGCAGTATTAAACAGAAATCCTTCCGGTTATATGACAGTTGAAGAATATGAGGCTCTATCAGCACCAAAAGACAGAATGAAAATGGAAGTAGAAGTTCCTAAAATTCCGACTCCTGCTGATATGATTTATGTTCCGCAACCGGCATACAGTATTGAAAGATATAATAATCCACCTGGTAGTCCTGAAATTACTCTTTCAAAATCTTTTTATGAACGAAGACAACAAAATGCTCAAGGTATTGTTTCTCCCGACTTTACAAAACTTGTTTATCCGTCTATTTATTATTACCCTAATAGCGGTTCTACTGCTTGTGATGTTTTTGTTATAAAACTTGATAAAGCTAAAACTAATATGGATAAAATTCTTACAGCTAATGTGGTTCACAGGCTTTCTGAACCAATTTTATCTACAGATAAGTCAAATGATAACTATTATACATTTAGAACGATTACACCTATCGATTTTTCGGCTGATGGTTCAAAAATACTTTTAAAAGAAAAAGTTGGAAATACAAAAGACGGAATTTGGAAAACAACACCTCATGTTTATGATTTCAAGACAAAAACTTCATATAGCTTGGAAGATGTAAGGTCTGCAATTACTTATTATTGGGCTGCCGCAAAAGATTTAGACTTAGAAGATAAAAGATGGGATATTACACCGCTTGGTTTTAGTCAAAAGAATCCTGATTGGGTTATTGTCACGGCACTTGCATATACTGGAGAAAAGCCTGTTAATTTAGGTACTTGGGCAATCAGCTATACCGGAGAAGCCCCAAGGCTTGTTTCTACCTCAAATTCCGGAAATAGTATCAGTATGAACGGCTATAAACTTGTAAAATCAGGAGTTGTATCACCCGCTATTTCTGAAAAAGAGGCAAAACAGCAAAAGAGAATTGACAGAGATAATCAAAAACAGCAGAAAAAAGAAGATAAAGCTGAAGTTAAAGAAATGAAAAAATCATATAAGGCAAAAGTAAAAGAACTTGAAACTGAATATAAAGAATCTCAAAAAGATTATAATTTAAGAAAAAAGATTAACGGTTCAACAGAAGGTACTGATGCTTTAGAAAAATATAATGAAATAAGAGAGCAACAAGCTATAAAAGCTCAGGAAAAGCTCAAAAAACAAAAAGAAAAAGAACTTAGAAATTTAGAAAAACAAGAGCAAAAAGCAGAAAAAGCAAGGATAAAAGCTGAGGAAAAGGCTAAAAAATCAGGAGATTAATTTTAATTTTTCTTGATGGGAGAGTTTTTTTATTCGGGCTTCTTCTTTCATTGCTTCTGACTTTGTTTCAAATTCTTTGCTATATACAACTTTTAACGGTTTATGTGAACGCGTATATTTAGCCCCTTTACCTGATAGGTGCTGTTTAAATCTGCGTTCAACATCATCTGTATAACCGCAATACAACGTGTTATTTTCTGTAAGTATCATATATGTGTAATACATATATGATATTTAAAACAAAATTGGCGGGTTTTATAACCGCCAATTAATGTATCTTTTTCTTTTCTCTAAACTAACAAACTGAAGTAAATCCACCTGAGCATCCGCAAGAACTACAACTTCCTCCAAAATCTCCTCCTCCAGCAGATGAAAATGTTGAA
>CACYCU010000126.1 GCA_902772945.1 uncultured bacterium
ATGATTTCATTGCGGCTTCACCAATCAAGTCAGGATCTGATACTGAGCCTACAACAAGGATATTCAATCCGGCATTTTGAGCTTTCTCCATTTCTCTGAGTAATTGCGCCATAGCCTTTTGGTGGTAATTAGATATCATCTCACCAACAGAAAAATATTCAAAATTTTCAATAAACAATACTACAGATTTTTGTGGGTTAGCTTCAGCTTGAGTCGTGACAATAGAAAACAATTTTTTCATAGACTGCTCGGGAGATAAACCTGAACCGAACAAATCAACATCTTTTGTCCCAAAATCCATAGTATTAACCTCAATATACGGGACTTTTGCATCACCAGCAATGGCTTTAGCTGTATATTTTCTTCCGCCACCAGGCATTCCGTCTTGAGAATATATAATAATTCCTCTTGTTCCTAATTTTTTAGATTTTATTTGTTTTACAAGAAATTCAGCTTCCTTTTTAGTTGATGTTTTACCTTTTATATCTTTTATATGCTTCTTTGTTTCATATATTACTTCAATTGAGTTATCTTCATTTGCTTTCTTCAATATAGAGGTAGCTTCTTTTAAATAATTATTAACATCACTTTCGGTTATTTCTTTTTTATTAATGTTATAACTTGCAATCTTTTTCATCAAGTCAATTGTCTTTTCCGGAAAAACTCCGTCTAATTGTGCAGATGCAAATGCAGCTTTTTCAATTGCTGTTTTTGAAAACGGTATTTTTATACATTTTTTCATTATGTGAGGGTTTTCTTTAAAGAATTTTATCATTTGATCTGCAGTCATTCCGGGCAATGAAGTTTCCTGAAAATCGTTATATATACCTACATTCATAAATGTATAATAATTATTTTTTGTATCATAAAATAAGAATTTTACATTTGCAGGTTTATCTTTGATGCTATAGACTATTTCTGATGATATTGCTACTTGAGAGGCTCCACTGCTGGTTTTTTCACCATCAGCAAGCTTCAAAAATATTGAAGACGGATCTGCTGCAATAATATATTCATGGTCCTTGTCTTTTTTGGCTTTGTTTATTGTGTCAATAAGATATTCGGGGTCAGCGTATGAGTTTAATTCAATATACTTTAAATTTTTATTTCCTGATTTATCAATATTTTTCTTAATTGTATCCAAAAATAAATTAGGATTTTCTTTTGAATAATCATATGTTATAAACATATTTGTACCCAAAGAAAGGTTTTTTAGGACATTTTTAGCTTTATCATCATAGAATGAGAACGGGAAAAATTCATCTTTATCTTTTTTATTTCTCATTACTTTATCATTAATATCATCTATAAATTTATCAATAAATTTTACAAGACTATCATCATAATCATCGCCAACAGTAGCACCCAGGATGGTTGCCGGAGTAACAATTTCATTTTCTTTTCCTCTATAGCTCCAAATATAATCGATAAGTTCATCTGATAATACAGCGCCCTTGGAAGTATCAAAATTTTCCGGTCTATTTTTATCCAAAATATCTCTAGATTCTTTTACATATCTTTTTATAACAGGCATTATTTTTTTTCTTATGTCTTTATCTGAGAATATAGCATAAGAGGCATTTTCGCCAATAAAGCTTACCATTTCAGGAGCTTTATCTGAACTAAAATCTTTAACCCCGTTTTCAAGATCACACATGTAATTATAAACTTCGTTTATGCTATCATATATCACATGCATAGGTGTTACGGTATTATATTTTGTTTCATTAGAAATGTCATATAATCTTTTAAAATTTGATTTGCAAGAAGCATCTGCATACATCATTATATTCTCGAGTTTTTTTTCGTTACTGTTTTTTTTATTGGCACTGCCTGAAAAAGAAACAGCATCAATAGGTGCTGATTGAAAAATTCTGTTTGAATTCTTATAATTATTTTTATTATTCGCTTTATAGTTGTTAAATAGCGGCATAATGCCAATCTTTGTTATCATATACTTTTCTCCATGGTGTTATAAAAACCCTGAATAAAAATTTTGCTAGTTTGCAATAATTTTTTACATTTTATTTACTTGATTTTTAAAATTATTTGATGTATAAATTATATGTCAGAAAAGTTATCCACAAATATGTATTCCAAAGGCAATTATTTTGCATTATTTGGCATATTTGAAAAGTTAAATAAATTTAAAAGAGATTCTTCGGCATTCTGTCATTCTGAGCCTAAACGGCGAAGAATCTCAAAAAGCCTCAGAATGACTAATCAAATGAAAGGTAAAATCAATGGATTTAGAAAACAAAGAAGAATTAGTTGTTGAAGAAACTGTAGAATCTGCAGAAGTATCAGAAACTGTTGAAGCAGCAGCTGAAGAAGAAAAACCTCGCAAAAGAGGACGTGGTAAAAAACAAAAAATAGAGACAACTGAAGAAAAACCACAATCTGAATGGATTGAAAGAGTTGTTCAAATTAGCCGTGTAACAAAAGTTGTTAAAGGTGGTAAAAAACTTAGCTTCCGTGCAATCGTCATAGTAGGTAACAGAAAAGGTCAAGTAGGCGTAGGTTGTGCTAAAGCTTCTGAAGTTATTATCGCAATTCAAAAAGCAATTGCTGACGGAAGAAAAAATCTTATCACTGTACCTATTTTCAAAACAACAATTCCTCACCCTATTACAGGTCGTTCAGGAGCCGGTTCTGTTATGTTAAGACCTGCCTCACAAGGTACAGGTATTATTGCCGGAGGTGCTGTAAGATTAGTTCTTGAACTTGCAGGTATTGAAAACATATTAGCAAAATCATTAGGTTCAAAAGCACCTTTAAATGCGGCTAATGCTACATTAGAAGCTTTAAAAGCTTTGACTCCGTTTAATGAAGTTGCTAAAAAACGCGGTTTAACAATGGCTGAATTGTTAAATTAATAATACTTTAAGGAAGGAAAATTATAATGGCTAAAAATAAACAAATAAAAATTAAATTAACAGGAAGCCTTATCGGTGCATCAGAAAAACAACGCAAAGTTGTAGCCGGTTTAGGATTAAAAAAACAAAATCAAGTAGTAGAACACTATGATTCTGCAACTATTTTAGGTATGGTAAACAAAGTACCTCATTTAGTTACTATAGTTGAATAAAGTTGAGACTCGTTAGTTTCAGCTTCCAATATACTGATTGCGTATAACAGACGTAGTTTCTGTGACAGTGTAAGCGAGCAATCATACAAAGAATAAAGGAAATTAAAATGACAATTACATTAGAAGATTTGAGACCTTCAGAAGGTTCAACTCACAAAATTAAAAGAGTAGGCAGAGGACGTTCATCAGGCAGAGGTAAAACATCTTGCCGCGGCCATAACGGTGAAGGACAAAGATCAGGAAGTTCTTCAAAAAGAGGTTTTGAAGGCGGTCAAATGCCTGGATACAGACAAATGCCAAAATTAAAAGGTTTTAAATTAATTAATCAACTTCAATATGCAGAAATTAATGTTGGAAGAATTGCTCAATACGGTCTTAAAGAAGTTTCATTAGAAGCTCTTGTAGAATTGGGCAGAGTATCTAAAGATTGTGTTGGATTAAGAGTTTTAGGTAACGGGGAACTAAAAGGTGCTGTTACTGTAAAAGCTTGCTATGTAACACCATCAGCTAAAGAAAAAATTGAAAAAGCAGGCGGAAAGGTTGAGTTAGTATAATGGCACAGGGAATTAAAATGCCTACAACTGATGATTTGATGTCAATGTGGCAAGCTTCAGGATTAAAAGAAAAAATTCTTTTTACATTCCTAATGATTGCAGCATTCAGATTTGGCGTTCAAATGCCTTTGTTTGGTATTAATAATCAAATTTTTTCAAACATTGCACAGGGAAACAACATTATAGGTTTTCTTGACTTGTTTTCAGGCGGTGCGCTTGGTAAAGTATCAATCTTTGCTTTAGGTATTGGACCGTTCATCACGTCATCAATTATCATACAACTTGTTTCTGTAGTTATTCCATCATTAGAAAAATTGCAGAAAGAAGAAGGGGAAGCAGGAAGAAGAAAATTGTCACAATACACACGTATTTTTACAGTTGTTCTTGCTGTATTTCAATCATTAATCTTTATGTTATATTTGCACCACCTTCCCGGTGCTGTACTTCCTAATGTTAATCCTATAATGTTCTTTATAAGTTCAATTATAGTTTTAACATCAGGTTCTGTACTTGTAATGTGGATATCTGAACTTATCACAGAACGCGGAATCGGAAACGGCGGCTCATTGATAATCTTTATAGGTATCCTATCAGGAATTCCTGTATATGCATCAAGAACTGCACAAATTGTTGCAAATAACTCTATGATGCAAATTGGATTGGCTACATTACTTTTAATATTCTTTGCTGCTATGATATTTATCGTAATTATGCAAGAAGCAGTTAGAAAAGTTATTATTGTTAATCCAAAAAGACAAGTCGGAAACAAAGTTTATGGCGGTATGAATTCGTTTATTCCGTTTAAACTTAATCCGGGCGGCGTTATGCCGATTATCTTTGCGATAGCAATTTTGCTTTTCCCGTCAACTGTACTTAGTTTGGTGGGTCAAGCTAATTTTAAAAGTGAAGCTGTAAAGAGTATAGTTGTACATTTCACTCAGATTATGAGTCCTGACGGAATTGTATATTATGTATTATACTTTTTGCTTATTGTTGCACTAACATTTTTCTATGCATCAATTATGCCGAACATGCAGCCGAAAGATATTGCAGATAACTTAAAGAAATATGGTTCATCAATTCCTGGCGTAAAACCCGGAAGACCAACAGCTGAAGCCCTTGATAAAATCTTAACTAAAACAACATTTATCGGAGCTATGGGACTTGGTATAATTGCGTTAGTTCCTTCACTTGCAAGTTATGTTACTAATATCAAAACTTTGCAAGGAATAGGTGCTACATCTCTTATAATCATGGTTGGTGTTGCTCTTGACTTAATAAATCAAGTTAGAACACACCTGTTGGCAAGAAACTATGAATCATTCTTAAAAGAATAAACATTTTTTTAATATATAAATCGCCTCTAATATACTTAGAGGTGATTTTTTATGCAAACAATAAGCATAAAGTAGAATGAATTGCCTCATAAAAACTTGTACTATAAATATGTAAATCCTCAACTCTTCTGATTGCTCAGTATTTACCCCTCTATTGAGGG
>CACYCU010000127.1 GCA_902772945.1 uncultured bacterium
AGCTTCTTTAACCATCTTATCGATATCTTGTTCTGACAGGTTAGAAGAATTTGTGATTGTAATCTTTTGTTCTTTGCCTGTAGCTTTATCTTTAGCAGAAACGTTAACAATACCGTTAGCATCGATATCAAATGTAACTTCGATTTGCGGTAATCCTCTCATTGCCGGTGGAATACCATCTAATCTAAACATACCAAGCGATTTGTTATCTGATGCCATAGGTCTTTCACCTTGAAGAACATGGATATCAACAGCTGTTTGATTGTTTTCTGCAGTTGAAAATACTTGAGATTTAGAAACAGGTATTGTAGTGTTACGAGGAACAAGAGGTGTCATAACGCCTCCCAATGTTTCAATACCCAAAGTCAACGGTGTAACATCCAACAATACGATATCTTTAACTTCACCGGCTAACACACCTGCTTGAACAGCAGCACCAACAGCAACAACTTCATCAGGGTTAACTGATTGGTTAGGATCTTTACCGGTATATTCTTTAACCAATTGTTGAACAGCCGGAATACGAGTAGAACCGCCAACTAATACAACTTCATTGATATCATTCTTTGAAATACCTGCATCTCTCAATGCATTTTCAACCGGAGTTTTACATCTGTTCAAAAGATCACGGCTCAATTCTTCAAATTTTGCTCTTGTCAAATTCAAATCCAAGTGTTTTGGACCGTTTGCATCAGCTGTAATAAACATTAGGTTAATATTAGTTTCCATAAGTGAAGATAATTCGCATTTAGCTTTTTCTGCAGCTTCTTTAATACGCTGCATAGCTTGTTTATCATTTCTTAAATCAATACCTTCAAGCTTTTTAAATTCATCACACATCCAATCCATGATTTTTTGGTCAAAATCATCACCACCAAGATGAGTATCACCTGATGTAGAAAGAACTTCATGAACGCCATCACCGATTTCAAGTATTGATACATCGAATGTACCACCACCTAAGTCAAATACAAGAACTTTTTCGGATTTATCTTTTTCAAGTCCGTAAGCCAAGGCTGCAGCTGTAGGTTCGTTTACGATACGAAGAACATCTAAGCCTGCAATTTTACCAGCATCTTTTGTTGCCTGTCTTTGAGCGTCATTAAAATAAGCCGGAACTGTGATTACGGCAGATGTAACTTTTTCACCCAAATATGCAGATGCATCATCAGCCAATTTTCTCAAAATCATAGCTGAAATTTCTTGTGGTGTATAGTCTTTTCCGTCAATATTAACTTTGTAATCATCACCCATATGTCTTTTTATAGAAGCTATTGTTTTATCAGGGTTAAGAATAGCTTGACGTTTAGCAAGTTGTCCGACTAATTTTTCACCTGTTTTAGAAAAACCAACGATAGAAGGGGTAGTACGAGAACCTTCCGCATTGGCAATAACGGTAGGCTTACCGCCTTCCATGACTGCTACAACGGAGTTTGTTGTACCTAAGTCAATACCAATTGTTTTTGCCATAATTTATTCTCCTTTAAATTATATTTTTTCTACATTATCGTTATAACATCTTTTTCAACAAAATCTTAAAAAATAAACAAAAAATTAATATTTCCGAGCAGAGGCAGGAAAAATACGAAGTATTTTGACAGACGAGCAATCATAGGTGAAAATCACACTTTTCACTTTAATTGCGAGCGGTGCTAATGTGAAAAACACTGGAGAGCGTACATATGCAATAAAAAGGAGGCTTTTGCCTCCTTTTTTGTTAAAATTCCATTGGTTTGACTTTAACCATTTCTTTATAAGTTTCAACAGGAACAGTATTTGGTGCATTTGATCTCAATTGCAGACCTTTTTTAAGCAATTCGGGTTCTTTTTTCCGTAATTTATCATCAGCAGTAACTATATCCATGTTTATAGCTGTGTTAATTAAATGAATAGTTTGTTCTGAGGGAGCTCCGTCTTTGTTAACTGAATCTTGAACCGCATAACTTGCCCAATCTTCAGGAATTTTATCAACGGTTGTATAACCTTTTTTGCCATTCATACGTTTTCCGATTTCTTTATCAAGAATATCGGCAACATATTCTTTTTGAGATTTAAATCTGCAAGGAAGAATTATCTTGTTTCCGATAATTTCTTCCGGATCGCGTTTTTCATATTTTTTGAGTAATTCAGAAGCTATTTGAAGATGTCCGAGTTCAAATCCTAAGAATTCTTCATAAATTTGTTTTAATTTTTCATCTTCTTCGTCTTCATAACAATTATAATACGTACAAACTTCGGTAAATTCATGTAAAAGCAGTTTTTCTAACGGTGTTTCATTTGGATCAATTAAAGATTCATACATTGTCACATGTTCTTCTTCAACATCACAAATTTCGCCATAAGTTCTTCTCAAATCATCATTACCGTACATCATACCGTGTTCTGCATAAAAATTATGTGTTTGCTGTTCTCCTGACAACAGAGTGTAAATATTTACTTTTGTTTGAGGTGATGCAGTTTTTCTGTCATAGTGATTTAGCTGTCTTACACCGCTGCAATTGTGATGCTGCTGAGTCGGTCTTCCTATTACAACATCAGTCATATCTTGTAAAATATCATTAGGGTCAAGCCCATGTATCATATAAGCCCATTGAGAGTATCTGTACAAATGGTCAAAATCTTCTAACAATCCGAAATTAAATGTTTCTTTAACATATTCATCAGGTTCATTTTGTGCAAGCCACGCTGTCAAATCAACCGCAACCTGTTCATAACCTAATGTTGTTTCCAAAACAGATTGTTCCGCAGGTGTCATCCAGTTTATTGTTGTCTGCTGCATATCTTCAATTCGTCTTGTTTGAGATACAATTTTACTCAATTCAGGATCGGGACATGTTCTTGAAAAGTTATGTTTAAAGTTCCATGCTTCAACTTCAATACCATTCATTAAAATTTGTCTTGTTCTTGAATAGCAATCTACAGTATGTTTACAAAAAGGTCTTTTGACAATATCATGCCAGCTTCTGACCTGTTTTTCCAAAGGTATACCTTTTTCTTCTAATGGATTCATAGTTTTTCTCCTTTTATTTTTCTAATGCATATGCAAATAATTCTCCCGCTTTTCGGTTATATTCTCGCCCATCAGCCTTTGCAAAAAGATTTTCATAATGACTTTGTGCAGATCCGTCAATAGAATAGGAAGGATTTGTTATCATTAAATGGTGAGTTGTAGTATCATATCTTAGCGGAAATAAATCATTCATTTGCATAAAACTCGGTAATTTATCGCTTGCCAAATAATATCCAAAAAGTGCGGTATTTATGCGATTTAATTTTTGTTCATAAGATAAGCCACCTTCGTTATTGTCATTTGTAACTTCTACACCCGGGGCATAATCTCTCATGTATTTTAGATGTTCCGACAAATCTCTTACAGCATAAAAATTATCGCCGGTAATAAAATCCGTACCCGCACTCAAACCCATAAACCTATATCGTTCAAAATCGTTAGAACTTTTTTCACCAACAAAACTCAAATCCGATCTTCCCGAGCGTTTTCTGATTTCGTGCAAAATATGCTGCATTTGATGAAATTCCGGCAAATCGCCAACACCTGTATAATTGTAACAATCATATCCGCCTATATGTTTTGCGGAATCTATAAAAATACATTCAAATCCGAGTTTTACAAGTTTTACACATTCATCAATGTAAAGTTCAACATGTTTTGGATTACACCAATCGAAAGGAATATCATTGTTTTTATGAGCAATTTTTATTTGATCGGCAGAAATTACATGCCTGAATCCGACTTTTATTCCTCTAAAATGCGCCAAATCAACAAATGCTTTTAGTTGTTCTTCGGGTGAAATTTTCTTTCCTATGGAATAATCTATAATATTTTCACTATATGGTGCATTTAATCTTATACCATATATTGAATTTTCTTCAAATGGGCCTTTTTCATAAGCATCACCATAAATATTTTGCCAAATTTGAGATAATATTATACAGTTTGCAAAACTTTTTGCAGAAGGCGGAATTGCTGTTAACAATTTAATGGAGTTTAAAATACCTTTACAGGTACAACCGTTGTCCATATAAGCAATTGCTCTGTCATTTATTTCTATATAATTTGCTAATCTTCCCCATTTATCTCCATAGTTTGGAGTTTCTATTTTGTCTGGAAATTTTTCAAAAAAAGTACCGCTCTCTGATAACGTAACTATTATTTCAATAGCTTCTTTAACAGATAGTTTTAAAACATCAGCAGGAACAATATTGCCAAGCCATCTTTTATTATAGGCGTTTCCTATTCCATGAAAAGCAATGTAATCACTAAATATATTCTTCTTTAACTTTGTGTTTTCGTTTAACGCTTTTAAAAGTTTATTAACTTTGTTCATAACAAAAACAAGTTAAATAAAATTTATATTTTTTTCATTACCTAAATGTTTCATTTTAATTAATTGGATTTTTGCATTATTTGACTAAGGCATTTTGCAAGCTGATCAGGGCAGCTTGTTGGTTTATTGCCGCATTTTATTCCGGAAAGTTTTGTAATAACGTCTTCTATCTTCATTCCTTTTATAAGCTCTTTTATGCCCTTTAAATTTCCGTTACATCCGCCGATAAAATCAACATCTGAGATAATATCTCCTTCTGTTTTTACCTGCATAAGCTGGCAGCATGTTCCTTCAGTTTTGTATTGAATTACTTTTTCCATAAATTTTCCTCTTTTTTAAAATTATAGCAAAAACTTGTTTTATTTAAATATATTATTAAATAGTTTTATAGTGCAATTTTATTTTTTTTTTAAATTATGTTATTATAAAAAAAACTCTTAACGGAAACTTTTTTATAAAAATTACATCTATATAATCAAGTTAGAAATTAAGAGTATTTGGAGGAAAATAGTGAGAAATATCATGAAAAAAAGTTTAATATTCTTTAGTGCATTTTTGTTTTTATCTGGTTGGGTAATCAAAGATAATGTTTTTGCATATGGACCTGTTGATTTGTATGACAATGTATGGCGTCTTATTAACAACAAGTTTGTAGATCAAACCAACAATAACCAAAACTGGGCTCAATGGCGTCACAAATATGATAACCAAATTAAAACAAACGAAGATGCATACGTAGCTATTAATACTATGGTTGCAAGTTTGAATGATCCGTATACCAAATTTCTTGATCCAAAAGAATTTGCAGACGAAACAAGTTCTATCAAAGGTTCTCTAAAGGGTATCGGTATTCAAATCGGAGTTAAAGACGGCAAACTGATGGTTATTGCCCCAATTGAAGATACTCCCGCAGAAAAAGCCGGATTACTTGCTGATGATGAGATCTTAGAAATTGACGGCGTTAGTACAAAAGGAATTACCGTTGACAAAGCAGCTGACAAAATCAGAGGTAAAGAAGGAACACAAGTTACTTTGCTTATCAAACGCAAAGATGCACCTCTAAAAAGCTATACAATTACACGTGCAAACATTGAAATAAAATCCATTTCACAAAAATTACCGGAAGGTATAAACTTGCCGTCAGATTACTGCTATATCAGACTAAGTTCCTTTATCAGCCGTAATGCTGCACAAGAATTCGGAACTATATTAAATAACAATAAAACCAAAAAAGGGTTTATTGTAGACTTACGTTCAAACCCGGGCGGACTTTTGACAAATGCTATTTATATTTCCGATATGTTTCTTGACGGCGGAACAATCGTAAGCACCGTTGACAGAGATGGATATAAAGAAACCCAAAGAGCTTCATCAGGCGTATATACAAACAAACCTGTCGTAGTTCTTATAAATAAAGGCTCAGCATCAGCATCAGAAATCTTTTCAGGTGCTATGAAAGATAATCACAGGGCTGTTATAATCGGTGAACAATCCTTTGGTAAAGGTCTTGTACAAGAAATTAACAAACTTCCGTTTGAATCAGGTATAAATATTACTATTCAAAAATATTTAACACCGAACGGTACAGATATTAATAAAAAAGGTATTACACCGGATATCGAAGTCAAATTGACAGAAGAAGATGTTAAAAACAAAAATGATGTCCAATTAAAAAAAGCAATAGAAATATTGGGCAGAATGACAAATCGACAGTCTATTGCTGTACATTAAAAGTTCCTTTACAGGAACTTTTTTTTTGCAAATTTTTTATAGTAAAATTGTTTTATGAAAAAAAATATAGTTTTGATAGGTATGATGGGTTGCGGAAAGACAACAGTGGGTTATGAATTGGCAAAAATTTTGCCGGATTTTGAATATGTTGACATTGATAAAGAAATCGAAAAAAGCACCCAGCAAAGAATTTCAGATATATTTTTAAGACATGGTGAAAGCTTTTTTAGAATGCTTGAAACTGAAAAAATTAAAAAAGTTTGTCAAAACAAAAACCAAATAATTTCAACGGGCGGAGGAGCTTTTGAAGATGAACAAAACCGAAAAAATTTAAAAAGTTCCGGACATATAATTTATTTAAAAACTTCTCCACAAGAAATTTTTAATCGCATAAAAACGGAAACCCACAGACCTCTTTTGAGAAAAGATTTTTCTGTAGAAAAAATTACAAATATTATGCAAAAAAGAGCAAAAAATTATGAAAAAGCTGATATAATAATTTTAACTGATAATAAAACTCCGCAAAAAATCGCAGAAGAAATAATTGAGGCAACAAAATGAGTGAAGTTTCTATAAACATTAAATCTCAAGAAATTAATTATCCTATCATTATTGAAAATGAGGCTATTTCTGATTTGAAAGAAAAAATTCTCAAATTTATAAATGAAAGAAAATATATTGTAATTATTTCTTCAAAAGTTGAAAAATTATACGGAAAAAATCTTGATTTTGAAAATAAATTTGTTCTAAAAGACGGTGAAAAAGAAAAAAATTTCAAAAATTTACAAAAAATATTAAATTTTGCTTTAAAAAACAAATTGGATAGAAAAAGTGTTTTTGTAGCAATTGGCGGAGGCGTAGCCGGTGATATTTCGGGTTTAGCGGCATCTTTGTACATGCGCGGAGTTGATTTCGTTCAAGTACCGACAACTCTGCTTGCATGCGTAGACAGTTCTGTCGGAGGAAAAACTGCTATTGATACCGATTTTGGTAAAAATCTAATCGGTTCTTTTTATCAGCCAAAAATAGTTTTTGTTAACCCAAAATTCTTAAAAACACTTGATAACACTCAATTTATGTCAGGTTTGGGAGAAGTTATTAAATACGCTTTTATTGAAAAAAGTACAAAGTGCGATGAAGAATTTAATTTAATAAATATATTGAATGAAAAAGATATATTTTCTAAAGATGAAAAATATCTTTCAAAAATTATTGAAATTTGTATAAAACTTAAAAAATCAGTTGTAGAAAAAGATGAAAAAGAAAGCAACTTGAGAAGAATTCTTAACTTTGGTCACACATACGGCCATGCAATAGAAAAAATTAATAATTACAAAAAATATACTCATGGCGAAGCTGTTATAGAAGGGATTAAATACGTTTTTAAAATAGCTTTGGAAAAAAATATTATAGACAAAAACTACTATTTCTTTGCAATGGATGTAATTAAAAAGTTTAATTTCCGAAATATTCCGGAATATAAAAAAGAAAAAATGATAAAATTTATGCTGATGGATAAAAAAGCACAATCCGGAAAAATCGTTTTTGTATTACCTTGCGATTATTCAACAGTCAAAATATGCGAATTTTCAAAAGATGAATTTTGATATGAAATTTTATGTTAGGATTTTTTTATGGAATTTACCGAAAAAACATTAAACTCAAAACAAATATATAACGGAAAAATTGTTAAAGTTTTTTATGATGATGTAGAAATTTCTGACGGTCAAAAAACATTTAGAGAAGTTGTTAGACATACAGGCGGAGTTGTTATATTAGCATTTAAAGGAAATAATATTTTGTTGGTAAAACAGTTCCGCTACCCAATGAAAGAAGTTTTGTTAGAACTTCCAGCAGGAAAATTAGAAGCCGGTGAAGATCCGTTTATTGCAGCAAAAAGAGAGCTGGAAGAAGAAACCGGCTATTGTGCAAAAAAATGGACGCCATTGGGATTTGTATACACATCACCCGGATATAGTGATGAAAAACTATATTTATATAAAGCCGAAGATTTATACTATACTCAGTGCCATCCTGATAACGGAGAAATTATACAACCTTTGGAATATGAGTATAATAAGGTTATAGAAATGATTAATAATGGTGAAATTAATGATGCAAAGTCATTATGTTCACTATTGAGGGCAAAATTATGATAAAAATGATTGCAACAGATATTGACGGAACTATTTTGGATTGGAATTTAGGGGATTTTACACCAAAATTGAAAGAATGCATAAAAAGTTTGACTGAAGCAGGTATAAAAGTTGTATTAGTTACCGGAAGAATGCATGAATCCGCGATGGTTATGGCAAAAGAGTTAGGACTATCTACTCCTATAGTTTCCTATCAGGGAGGAATGATTAAAGAACAAAATGGAAAATGTCTGTACAGAAAGGATTTAGATCCTCAAAAAGCAAAAGAAATAATTAAATGGGCGAAAGATAATAATATTCACATAAATTTGTACATTGATGATACTCTTTATGTGGAAGAAGATAACGAAACCATAAAAAATTATGCCGGTGTCAGATATGTTAATTATAAAGTTTGTCCTTTTGATAAACTTGATATAAAAAATGTGAACAAAGTTCTTGCAATAAAATATAATGATGCTGAAAGCGTAAGCAAATGGGTTAAAATTTTGAGTGAAAAATATCCGGAGCTGTATATTGTTAAATCAACTCCGTTTTTCTGTGAAGTTTCAAATATTGATGCAAAAAAATCAAATGCAGTTGAATTTTTAAGAAATTATTGGGGAATAAAAAAAGAAGAAGTTTTGACTATCGGAGACCAAAATAATGATATTGAGCTTTTAAAATCCGGCGGAATAAAAGTTGCAATGGGAAACGGCACACCCGAATTGAAAGAATGTGCCGATTTCATAACTGATTCCGTCGAAAATGACGGATTTGTAAAAGCTGTTGAAAAATTTATTTCGTTCCCGGTACGGTAAATTTTGTTCCGCATCTTAAACAGAATATTTGTAGCCCCGGTTCATCATCATCCACATCATGGAAACCTTTGATATGAACATCTCCATTGGCATCAACATCTGTTTTGTATTTTGTTCCGCACCTTGGACAGGCAACAAATTTGTAACCGTTTGCTTCCTGAACTCTTGCTATTTCACTTTTTCTTGCTTTTGGTAAATAAGCTTCGAGATTAACTTTATGTTCATGAATTTCACCTGTTGCCAGACCATAGTCAGAATCAATTTTTACAATTACAGCATCTCCGTATACTGTTGCTTCTTGGGTTTTATCAGCAATTTGGCAAATTTCTATATGCATATTAATAAGAGCATTAGCACCGAGTAGGTCTGCATTTTCGCAAGCTTTCTTTAATGCTGTTTGGCGATAATTTGAACCCTCTGCTGAAGATGCTGTTCCAAATACAACAGCTTTGTATTCTAAGATTTTATATCCTCCAAGATTATCTCCTGCTGATATTAACATTTTATACCTCCAAATTCTATATTTATATAATAAGATATATTTTTTTTTTTTACATCATATAATA
>CACYCU010000128.1 GCA_902772945.1 uncultured bacterium
AAAAAAAAAAAAAAAAAAAAAAACATACAAGAAACAATAAACAAAAAAGATTCACTTGAATATCGTGATATCCAAAAAATTAAAGATTTTGACGAAAAAAACAGCAAATCATCAGCCGAACCAAACAACAGAATTGCTCAGGTCAGTGATGAAGACATTTTAGGTGCTATAAAAACATTGAGAAACGCAGGCATGACGGTTAATGTTCAACCTGAAAATTCATATAATAATATGTATCAAGATCCTGAAATGGCACAATTAAGCATGATGCTGGGAAACAATAATAACAACAATGGCAATATGATGAATATGCTCCCTTTTATGATGGCACAATCAGAACAAGGTAAAAATATTGATCCGAGACTTATGCAAGCTATGTTGATGAATTCAATGATGGCAGACTTTAGCTTTAACAATAACAACAATAACAGATATTAATTTTTATGATTTCAGAATACGAAAAAGCGAAACTAAATATGTTGACAGACCTAAAATTGGAATGTCAACATTTTTTCGAACAAAACGGTTATACGCTTGAATTTGGCTATTGTGAATTATTGAAAGACAACCTAAGTTCAGCCAAAAAAATTTTTGAAAGTATTAAAGATTCAGATACTCGTGCAAAATGGGCATTATTTATGATTTCAACGATAGAAGGAGATATCAAACAATACCCGACGTATTTTGAAATAAGAAATTTTTTGGAAATTGATTTAAATATATTAATGAATCACTATAAGGGAAATTTTGTTGAAAATATAATAAGATATGCGGATTTTATGTACACAATAAATCCGGAAGTTCACAAATTTATAGGAAGGGCTTTGTACAATAACGGTTATGAGCAGCAAGCCATGTTCTTTCTGGAAAGGGCTAAAAACTATTTTTACACAGATCCTGAATTACACTATCAATTGGCATATATTTATTTCCTAAACGGAGAATACCACAAAGCACAAAAATCTCTTGAAGATTGCCTAAATATTCTACCTGAATATTTTCCGGCAAAAAATTTAATCTCAAAAATTTCTGAAATAATTAATTCAAATCCTCTATAATTTTTCCGCCGGAACCCTTATCTATTTCCCTTTTTATAGGTTTACCGGTATTGTCAAACCAAGTTTTAACAGTTCCTCTGGTTTCAGATTTTTCAATTTGTTTTCCGGATTTGTCATACTTTATTTCTGTTTTTATATCTCCCGGTGAAAGAACTGTAGTTTCTTTCGATTTCATTCCTTCATCATAATATTCGTATTCTGTTTCATATTTTTTGGCAAGTGTATTGTGCTCATCATATAAAGAATTATACTCGTATACAATTTTTCCATATTCATCATATCTTCTGCCAATTTCAAGATTACGTCTTCTTATCCAATCCAAAATAAGTTTGTTAGAATGACTATATGTTCTGCAAATTACAGTACAGTCAGGAGAAAGTTCATACACAGCAAGCCCGAGTTCACAAGGTTGTTCAATAACCTTTGTACCGTCAGGCTTTATATATTTTGGAGTCATTGGGTCTTTTTCTACTGTTTTTTTCAAAAAACCAAAAGACTTCATATTTTTTTTGAAATTCTCCATAAAATAAAGATAATATATTTAGTTGTTTATATCATCATATATTTGAATTATAATATAGTTATGAAAAAATTTATTTTATTATGTTTAATATTTCCATGCCTGTTTGTATCAGCAAATGAACTTACGGAAGATTATATGGATATTGCTACAAACTATTGTACATACGGCAAATACAACGACGCTATGAGCTACATAAACAGAATTTTGCAGCTTGAGCCGGATAATAGTGAAGTTAAAGAATTAAAAAATACTCTTTTGAGAGTTATGAACCCGAATATTGAATCCTATTTAACTTCAACTAATTCAAACTTAAATCAAGCTTTTTCTTTAAAAAAAGCCGGTAACAGAACAGGTCAAATTGAAATTTTATCAAGACAAAATGATTTTTGGTCAAATTATTTTCTTGCAGAATATTACAGAAATAACAATGATTATCAAAACGCAATTAAATATTACCAAAATTCAATCGGTTTAAAACCGAACTATTCTCAGAGCTATCTGGGATTAGGCAAAACATACATTGAAGCCAAAGATTATTTAAAAGCTATCGATACTTTGACAAAGTATCTTTCATATAATAAAAATTCAGATATTGCTTATGCTCTTCGGGCAGAAGCAAATATGAATATGAATTATATTATAGAGGCTGAAGAAGATATAAAAAAAGCTCTTGATATTGAAGAAAATATCTCATATCTTTTGATAGAAGCTAAAATATTGTATTTTAAGGGCGCATACGATGATGCCAGACAAAAATTAAATCTTTTATCCAGAAATGTACAAACATCGGAAGTTTTCAAATACTTAGGTATGTGCGATTATGCCCAAAACGATTATAAAAATGCATTGTTGAATTTTAATAAAGCAATCATCCTCTCTGATGAAGACAAACAATTAATTTCCACTTATAATAATCTTAAATCAATGCTGGATAATAACAGATGAGAAAACAAAAAAAGGAATCATTTATGACGGTAATGAAAAATTGGTCTATATCAATATTACTTGCCTGTGCAATGTTTTTTGGACTTCAATGTTACAGCACAACTTCAAGTTTAAAATTTGCACAAATTAGTGATGTTCATTTTTATACCGGTGAAAATAATACAACTTACAAAATGATTGGACATTCTAAAGAACTTTTAGATGATGCTATTGAACAAGTTAATTTGATACCGAATTTGTCTTTTGTCATGTTTACAGGAGACCAAATTGACAAACCTTTTGAAAAAGAACTGAGTGCATTTTTACCTCACACAGAAAATATAAAAGTTCCTTGGTATTTTACTTTTGGAAACCACGACACAATGTTTGGCGGCTATCTAAGCCCTTCTTTATACATTGAATTAGTAAACAAATATAACAAAAATTATACTTTTGAAAAAACATATTATTCATTTGTTCCCCAAAAAGGTTACAAAGCAATAGTTTTAGATACAATAATCAGAGATCGGTTAACTACAAACGGCAGAATTGGCGAAGAACAAATGAAATGGCTCGATAATGAAATTGCAAATTCTAAAAATGATATTATATTGATTTTTATGCATGTTCCGGTGATTGAACCATTTAACAGTCCAAATCACAGACTGCTGGATGCTGATGAAATGCAAAACGTTTTAAATAAATATAAAAATCCTATAGCTATTTTTCAAGGGCACTATCATGGCGCAAAAATTACTCAAAAAGACAATATTTTATACGTAAGCTGCCCTTCTATGGTAACTTATCCAAACGCTTTCAGAATAATAACAATAAATAACTATCGAAGAAAAGTTGTAATAAACATCGAAAATAAAGAAACAAGATTAAAAAATATACAAAAACTTGCAAAACTTCTTTTGTTCACTCCAACAATCTACACAGGAGAAGAAAAAGACCAAAATGCAACAATAACAATAACTAAATGAGGAATATTATGGGTGAATTCAGTGTAAAATTCAGAGGTGTAAGAGGCAGTTATCCGATTGCGGACAGAGATTTTCTCCAATACGGCGGAAATACTTCATGCGTAGAAGTTAATGTCGGAGGACATTTGATAATTCTTGATGCCGGAACAGGTTTAATCAACGTAGGAAATGATTTACTAAAAAATTATATTTCGTCAGGACTAAAACCTTCAGACAGAAAACCCATAAATGCAACGATTTTATTATCACACATACATCAAGATCATTTGCACGGTTTTACATTTTTCAGACCTTTGCATATTCCTTCATCTAATATAAATGTTTTTGGAAATGTAAATTATAGCGAGAATCTTTCTGATGAATTGGCTCAATTATTATTCGGAAAATCTTTTCCTTTAGATTTGGGTGATATTGCAGGTAATTTAAATATTCAAGACTTGAATGAATCTGAAGGAATAATTTTAAGAGATACTCCTATAATAAAACGTATTGAATCTGAAAATGATTTAATAGCTGAAAATGACGATGTTTTGATAACATATTACAGATCATATGCTCACCCGCAAGAAGGTGTTTTAATATTCAAAATAGAATATAAAGGCAAATCACTTGTATATGCAACAGATAAAGAAAGTTATGAAGGCGGAGATAAAAAGCTTGCAAGTTTTGCACATAATTGCAATCTTTTAATCCACGATGCACAATATACAACTGAAGATTATATGGATTTATACGCTCCAAAACAAGGTTTTGGGCATTCAACTTTTGATATGGCAGTAGAATGTAAAAAACAAGCAAACGCAGAAAAATTGGTATTTTTCCACTATGATCCTAATTATGATGATGAAAAATTAAATTCTATAAAAGAAAAATACAAAGATGATAACAGTATTATGCTTGCATATGAAGGTTTAGAAATTGATTTGTTATAAGAAATAATTAAAATAAAAATATGAAAAAATTATTACTTTTATCTTTAATATTAATAAGTTTAATTACATCAGGTTACAAAACATTGGATACCTTTGTTATTGATGCAACTAAAAATGCGTTTTTTCATAATAATTTAGGGATAACTTATCTTAAAGAACATTGCTATTATGCAGCCATTCAGGAGTTTAAAATAGCAATAAGCTTAAACCCGAATACTCAAGCAACAGCTGTATATTACAGCAACATTGGGGATACTTATATGGAAATAGGATATCCCGACATGGCTCAACAACCTTATGAAGATGCTATAAAACAATACAGCTTAAATTTAAAATATTATCAAAATTTGGCGAAATGCTACAAGGCTTTGAACAAAATCCCCGAAAAAATACAAGAATACAGCAACCCCGAAAATCCTTTAAATAAGGTTATGCTTGGTATTTTATATATTGAAAACGGAGATGCAAAAAGAGGTACAATTATTCTGGATGAGTTTGTAAATTTGGAACCTGATTTATTAATTACTCCTGCGGTTAAACAATATATAAAAGAAACTGTTAAAAAAATGAATGAAATTTAGATTATACAATCTCTTATATAATCTATTTCATCCTGCTTATTTGCTTTTGGGTTTTTAAGTTTAAATTTTAAAATTTCATCAAATATTTTTTGATATTTTGGTGATGGCATTATACCCAGATTTTTTAAATCCTCTCCGTTTGTTTCAACTTTTATTTGACACAAATCATCTAGATATCTCTTTGCGACATTTTCATTCTTCATAATCGCGTACAGCAAAACAGACTCTACCCTTACATTTTCAAAAACTTTGTATATTTCAAAATCCGATTTTAAATCTGTTTGAGGAATATCATCAAGTATTTTTTGTTCAATTTTAGTCAAAGGAAGACGTGACAAATCTCTCAAAACACCCATATATACAAGCCATACGTATTCACAATTATATTTATTTATAAGTTTTTCAATATTAATTTTCGGTAATTCCACATCATTTGTAGTTATTAATTTGTATATTTTTTCATTAATAAATTTTTCAAATGCTTTTTGAGAATTTAAATTAAAAGTTTCAATCAGCTCTTTTTTAATTCTTTTGTAGCTCATATCATAATTAATATTCTCAAGATAGCTATCTTGAAGTTTTTTCGTATATTCATCCAGTTCAAATCCGAAACGAACCGCAAATTTTAATCCTCTGATAATTCTTGTCGGATCATCCGCAAAACTTTCATCATGCAAAATTCTTAATTTTTTATTTTTTAAATCGTCTAATCCACCGGTATAATCAATAATTTCTCCTGTTGTCACAGATTTTGCAAGAGCATTAATGGTAAAATCTCTTCGCATAACATCTTCTTTTAAAGAACACCCAATTTTTTCTATAACAGGCAAATGCCCCTTATGCGGATAGCTTTCAGAACGAGTGGAAGCAAAATCCACTTCCTTATCATCAATTTTTACTCTTACGGTTCCAAAATCAGGATTTTCCTGAATTACTTTTCCAAATTTTGAACAGTATTCAATCGCGTTGCCGACATAAGTTATATCAATATCAAATGGAGTCTTGCCTAATAATTCATCTCTGACAATACCTCCGATAAAGAACAATTTATTCGAATTATCATTTATATTGATGATGTCCATACAAGGCATTTTAGCGTAAAATTAAAGAAAATGGAATAGGAGTAATCATGCTACAAGAAGCAACAAAAGCAATAAATTCAGCTTTTAACAACAGTTTTATAAAAAAATTGAGCCAATATCTTCACGATTGCGTAAGAGAAGAAGTTAAAAGCTCAACATTCAGAAACCTTAAAGGCGATAAAGATAACAAATGGATTTTTCTTCAAGGAGAAGAAAAGTTATTTTCTAACACAGAAGATTATCTGCCTCTTGAAGGAAGCGATCCAAAACTTACAGAATTAATGATTCAAAGTGAACTCGGACAAAAAGATAAATATTTGATATACGGATATTTGTTTTTAGTTGGTAAAAGTTCCAAAACAAAAAGACATAATGAATTTTTGACACCTCTTTTGTACATGCCTTGTAAATTAGAAAGAAACGGAGTTAATATAAACTGCTTTAAGCAGGAAGAAATGTTATCCCTGAACACCGGAGCATTGGCTGCTCTTATGCGAAAAAATGACGACGATGACGAAGTAGATTTACTGTTAGAGGGAATTTTAGATGTTGTTCCGGATCTTCCGATAACTCAGGAAAAACTGAATATTTTCTTAACAACTTTAAAATCTTTAGTTCCGGAAATTGAAATTGCACCTAATACTGATGAATTTAAAGAAGATGACAACATTACAAAATCAAAAGATTTTTATAAAGAAAAAATTGACGGTGAAAACTTTGAAGAAATAATTGAAGAAGAAGAAGAAACAGAACAAGAAAAACAAAAAGTTAAATTAGAAAAAATTGCAGTAACATACCAAAGTGCAATTATCTTAACAAAACGCCCGTCAGTTACAGCAGGAGTTTTGCACGAACTTACACAAATTGCTGAAAAACCGTCAGGAATATATAGAGAAACAGCTCTTAGTATAATTAATGAAGAATACGCACAAAGTAAAGAAAAATCAGTCCCTGTAAAAGATTTAAATAAAATAACTGATTTTTATCCGATAACACCACTTTCATTGAGCGATAGTCAATTGCAAGTTATTAAAAATATTGATAACAGCAAATTTGTTGCAGTACAAGGTCCTCCGGGAACCGGAAAATCCCAAACAATCGTTAACTTGGTTTCGCACTTGGTCGCAAACGGCAAAACAGTTCTTGTAGCTTCAAGAATGGATAAGGCTGTAGACGTTGTTGCGGAAAGATTAAACGAACTTGGTGCAAGTCATATGGCACTCAGGGCAGGACGTTTAAACTATCAAAGACAATTGAGTGATGAATTAAATAACCTTATATCTGATAAAGGTCAACTTGATAACAATATTGAAGATATCCTTCTTGTCGATACAAAAGATATGAAAGATCACCTTGATATTATAAAAAATCTTGAAACAAAAGCCGAAACTATAATAAAACTCGAAAAAGATTGGCATGACAAATTGCTTGAAGTTCAAGAGCAAGAAAAGGTTTTAGGCAAACGTGAATATATTAAAACAAGCTTGAAAAAAGGTGAAATAGACTTAATTTCAGGAATTATAAAAGTTCTTGAACATAATATAGAAAAAGCCGGATTTATTTCAAAGATTGCAAACTTTACAAGCTTAAGCCAATTGAAAAAAATCCTTAAACTAAAAGAGTTTGACGTAACTTATGAAACATTAGGAAAATTAAAGCAGGAACTTGAATTTGCTAATATAGAATGGAGTTTGAGAAAAATTGAATCTGACATTCAAAAAATCGGTAATCTTCACATGATTTCAGAGCAAATAAGAACTCTTAAACGCAAACAAAAAACACTTGCAACAAATATTCTAAAAAATAAACGCAGAACAGCACTAAAAGAATTGCTCTGTGATGAAAATAAATGCAGAAGACTAAAAGTCCATGCTCGTTCTCTGGTTTCCAACAGAAAACGCCAACAATCCAATATTCTTGAAGAAGAAGACTTTAAGCCGTTATTGGAGGCATTTCCATGCTGGTGCGTTACAACATATGCAGTGTCAGACAGCTTACCTCTAAAACCGGGACTATTTGATGTTGCAATTATTGATGAAGCTTCACAATGCGATATTGCAAGTTGTTTCCCTATTGTATTCAGAGCAAAACGTGCGGTAATCGTAGGAGATGACAAGCAGCTTCCGCATCTTTCATTCCTTGAAAAAGCAAAAGAACAATCTTTCTTGAGCCAATACGGAATTCCTGACAAATATCAACTGATTTGGAGATTCAGAACAAATTCAATGTTTGATTTGGCAGACTACTATTCAATGAATTCTGTTATGCTTGATGAACATTTTAGGAGTCTTCCGCCTATTATCAATTTTTCTAACCATGAATTTTATAATGACAGAATTCGTGTGATGAGAAAAGATAAACCTAATGAAAAAGTATTGGAGCTTGTAGAAGTTTTGGACGGAAAAGTAGACTTTGATGCAACACGCAATTTACCTGAAATTGAAGCCTTAGTAAAAAGATTACATGAGATAATAATTGAAGATGAACGAAATAATCCTGACAATCCGGTATCAATCGGAATAATTTCACCATTCAGAGCTCAGGTAGAACAATTGAAAGTATCTGTTTCCAAAGTTTTGTCAGATTATATGATTAAAAAACATCAAATCGAAATTGGTACAGCACATACATTCCAAGGCGATGAACGAGATATAATGATGATTTCATGGGCAATTGCAGATAATAGTTTTACACAAAGTTTAATGTTTATGCAAAAACCTAACTTGTTTAACGTTGCAATAACGAGAGGAAGAAACAAAGTTATAAACTTTATTTCACGCAACCCAAGAGAGCTCCCTGAAGGACATTTCAGAAATTATGTTTCATATATGCAAGAATACCAAAACAAATCTGAAGCAGTATTATCAGGCGAAATCGATGAAAATATTTATAAAAATTCACTTGAAAGAGAAATTGCAGAAAAACTCAGAGAACTGGATCATAAAGTTTCTGCAGGTACGGATATTGCAGGATTGAGCGCAGATTTGCTTGTTGATGACAAATTTATTATAGAAGTTGATGGGGTTGATGACAAAATTAAATCATACATCTCAAATATGAAAAAACAAGCTATTATGGAGCGTTCCGGATATAAAGTAAAACGTATAACATACAGAGAATGGCAATATTCACCAAAAGCATGCTTAGATAGAGTGTTGATTGAAGAATAAAAAAACAGCCTTTTGGCTGTTTTTTTATATTTCTTTAATTATTATCGACGCGTTCTGCCCGCCAAATCCAAATGAATTAGATAAGGCTGCATGGATTTTTGCTTTTCTCATTTTGTGAGGAACATAATCCAAATCCGCAACATGTTCATCCTGATTATCAAGATTTATAGTCGGCGGAACAATGCCTTCCGTAATCGCTTTTACGCAAGCTATTGCTTCAACAGCACCTGTAGCACCGAGCATATGGCCATGCATAGATTTTGTTGAGCTTACCATCAAGTTTGGATTTTGTTTTTTGTCGCCAAAAACCTTTGCAATTGCGTGAGATTCAGCTACATCACCCAAACCTGTGCTTGTTCCGTGAGCATTAATGTACTGAACATCTTCAGGTTTTAAATTTGCATCTTTCAAAGCAAACTGCATTGAATGAATTGCTCCTTGACCTTCCGGATCCGGCGCAACCATATCATAAGCATCACCAGTTTGCCCATATCCGACAACTTCAGCATAAATATGAGCGCCGCGCTTTTTAGCATGCTCATATTCTTCAAGAACCAAAACGCCTGCACCTTCACCCATGACAAAGCCATCTCTGTCAATGTCCCAAGGACGAGAAGCCTTTTCCGGTTCATCATTGCGTTTTGATAAAGTTCTTGCACTTGAGAATGCGCCTATACCTACATCACAAACAGCAGCTTCACAACCGCCTGCAACTATAACATCTGCATCACCCCATTGAATTGAACGGAATGCATCACCTACAGAGTGTGTTCCTGTTGCACAAGCTGAAACTACGACTTTATTTATTCCCTTAAAACCGTATTTCATAGAAATTCTGCCTGACGGCATATTTACAATCATCATAGGTATTGTAAACGGAGAACATTTATTTGGTCCTTTGTCCAATATTCTCAAATGGTTTTCTTCAAATGTAATAAAGCCGCCGGCTGCAGAGCTAACTATTACACCGATTTTATAAGGATCTAATCCTTCTATATTATCCAATTTTGCATCTTTAACAGCCTCATCAGCCGCAACTACCGCAAACTGGATAAATCTATCCATTCTTTTTGCATCTTTGGAATCCATATAATCTTCGGGATTAAAATTCTTGACTTCGCCTGCTATTTTCACAACATGTTTTTCAACATCGATAGCATCAATAGTGCTAACTCCACTCTTCCCTTCAATAAGGCTGTTCCAAAATTTATTAATTCCAACACCAAAAGGTGTAACAGCCCCAAGTCCTGTAATTACTACTCTTCTTTTTGTCATATTTTTACCTTTAATTTTGGGGATTTCGAGATTCTTCGACTTTTCATTGCTCCGAGCTTATGCGAAGAATCTCATAGTAATCGCCTCAGAACAACAATATTAAAATCCCTTAAAATTATAAGGGGGGAAAATTTTAAATTTTCTCCCCTCAAAATTTATATAACCCTATTATTTGTGAGAGTCAATGTAGTTAACTGCATCTTGAACAGTTTGAATTTTTTCAGCTTCTTCATCAGGAATTTCGCATCCGAATTCTTCTTCGAAAGCCATAACTAATTCAACTGTATCCAAAGAATCTGCACCCAAGTCAGCTGTAAAGCTTGCTTCAGGAGTAACTAAAGATTCATCAACGCTCAATTGATCTACTACTACTTTTTTAACTTTTTCTAATGTACTCATCTTCTTTTCCTCATTTAAGTTTGTATTACTAAAATTCCACTTACATTATACTTAAGCCAAGATTTTTTTGCAACAAATTTACAAATTAGCAATAATTTTGTTAAAAAACTTTAATATATAATAACTTTGTAGCAAAATTTTTCATGTTCAAATATTATAAAACTTAAAAAGGAATACATATGCAAGTAACATCAATTAATAATAATAACCCTAATTTCGGACATTCTTTCAGAGTAAGTATCTGCTTAACAGATGGGTTTAAAACTGACTTTGTAAACCCCTCTAAAAACGAAAGTTTATATAAAAAATTAAATTCCAAAATTGTTGGCTGGTTGAATGAAGATTATTATTCAAGCTTAAGAAGTACATACGGATTACCGAGAAAAGTTTCCAAACAACAGCCTTCCGGTGATGTTCATAAAAAATTGATCCAAGAACTTCGCAAAATAGACAATGATTATGCCAGATTAAACTTGGTTCGCTCTGTATACAGAAAAAACAAAGTTGCCTGCATTGCTACCGGCCCTGATGTTGCAATTATTGAGCAAAGTAAAGGTATCAAATATCTTGGTGAAGCAAAATCAGATTCATTATTGACATATGGAACAACCTTAACAGATTACGTAAAAGAGCTCAGTAAAGCCGTAAGGAAAAATGTAATCAGATTTGTTGAAAGTGACAGTGTTTTATTGCGCTCAAAAAATGATAAAGAAATTATGCTTAAAGCAATCTTTAAAAAGACAGGTACTGAAAAGAAACCAATCTACGAGCTTGACAGTTTTGAATTTCATGAAAATATATCAAAACCAACTCTAAAACCTGTAAATTCTAATTATTCAATGTTTAAACAAAGCCGTGAAATGCAAGAAAAAATAAAACGAACAATACAAAATCAAATAAAAGTCATGCTTGGTGAAAACAATAAATAAAATTTTTACACATAAAAAGGGCTGAAGAATTTTTCAGCCCTTTTATTATTGTTATTTTTAGAATTATAACATTAATCCGCCTGCAACTTCAATTGCCTGACCTGTTACATAATCAGTATCAAGTGCTAAAAATTTAACAACTTTAGCGATGTCTTCAGGCGTACCAAAACGTTTCATCGGAATAGCAGCAGCATATTCTTCGATATTGCCAAGATTTGCAGTCATTGCTGTTTGAATAAATCCCGGGCAAACCGCATTTACTCTGATGTTTCTTGAACCAAATTCTTTTGCAAGAGTTTTTGTCAAACCAATCAAACCTGCTTTTGAAGCAGAATAGTTTGCTTGACCTGCATTTCCGTGAACACCAACAATTGATGACATATTGATGATTGAACCTTGTCTTGCTTTCATCATATATTTGATTACGGCATGAGTAACATAATATGCAGAACCTAAGTTAATTTTAATAACTCTTTCCCATTGTTCAGCATCCATTCTCAAGAACAAACCGTCCTTTGTAATACCTGCGTTGTTTAACAAGATATCAATTTTACCGTGATCCGCAATCATTTTATCGACAGCTTCATGAACTTGTGTATCGTTTGAAACGTCAAATTGATAAAACCAAGCATTTACACCCAAAGCTTTAATTTCATCCAAAGCCGGTTTTGCAGTAGCTTCATCGCAAATATCGTTAATAATGATATCGCAACCGTTTTGTGCCAGTTCTTTAGCACAAGCAAAACCGATACCTCTTGAGCCACCCGTAATTAGGGCAATTTTTCTTTCTGTCATTATTTCTCTCCTTATTTTTTCCCCTTGAAGAAACTATATCACAAAAAAACACCATAATGAATAATGTAATATTTTTTTGAATTTTTGTAACACTTTAATGTGTTATAAATTGTTAAGTAATATTAAATCAGTATATCATAATTTGGCATTTTTTACAGATAAAAAATCTTTATTAATATAAGGGGATATTATGAGTCTTTGGGATTTTTATATAAACAATATTAACTGCATTACTTTATACTACAATTACTATACTGTACCCAATGGGAACACTATAGCAAATTATTATAATGTACCAAAATTTGATTTCCCATTATTAAATTTCACACAAAATACTAAAAAGCCAAAGCAATCTGTTATGTCAGATGCTAAACGTACACAATTAATAAAAGAATATTTAAAATTTGCAGAAGGCGGATTTGCTAATGTTAAAGGAGATAAAGGCGGAGATACAAAACATGGTGTAACTCATACTACATATGACAATTACAGAAAACGTAACCATCTTCCAAAACGTTCAGTAAAATACATGACTGATAAGGAATTCACTGAAATTATAGATTATTTCTGGGAAAAAAGCGGAGCTTACAAAATCAAAAATCCGACCTTGGCATTTTATGTTTTTGCTACAGATTGGGGCAGCGGCATTGGCAAAAGTAAAAAATTCTTAAAAAAATGCAATGGCGATCCTCAAAAATTTGAACAATTGAGAAGGGATTTTTACAACAAAATTGCCGTCGGAGAACAAGCAAAATTCAAAAGAGGATGGCAAAACAGAGTTACTAGAGATCACGATTTTGCTTGTTCAAAACTTACAAAATTAGATTACTCTGCTTAAACTGCCGCCATAAGTTCTTTTAGAGAATTTACAGTATTTTCTAATGATTCTTTGTCATATATATTGAAAACAGTAGCTTCCGGTGCAATTTTTTTGTTCAAACCGGCGAGTACTTTACCCGGACCTATTTCAATAAATATTTCAACACCATCAGATACCATCTTTTGAATTGTTTGAGTCCAATGAACCGATGAATAAATCTGACGAGGCATTTTTAATCTAAAATCTTCAGCAGAATTTGTCGGTAACGCATCAACATTTGTAACAACAGGAATTGAAGCGTTGTTCAAATTCAATGAACCTGCAAAGGTTTCAAACTCTTTACCGGCATTTTCCATAAATTTTGAATGGAACGCGCCTGAAACGGCAAGCGGTACAACTCTGCGTGCACCTTTTGATAATAATATTTCTCCTGCTTTTGATACTGCATTTTCATCACCGGTAATAACAACCTGTGCCGGTGAATTATAATTTGCAACATCTACATAACCAACAGAAGATGCTTCGTTTAATGCTTCTTCTAAAGTTCCTTCAGGAGCGTTCAAAATTGCAGCCATTGCTCCGCCTCTAGTTTCGCTCATCAAATCAGCACGTTTTTGGATAGCTTTTAATGTTGTATCCAAATCCATCACACCCGCTGCATACATTGCACAATATTCACCCAAGGAATGACCTGCAACATAATCAGCTGAAACATCTATTTGAGATTTTAGAGCTTCAAATGCCGCAATTGACATAGTAACAATACATGGCTGAGTATTTATGGTTTGTTTTAAATTTTCTTCAGGTCCTTCAAAACAAAGTTTTGTGATACCTTTGTCTAAAACTTTATCAGCCTTATCAAATACACTTTTTGCACTTTCAAAATTATCATATAAATCTTTTCCCATACCGACAGATTGTGAACCTTGTCCGGGAAATAAAAACGCTATTTTTTTAGTCATTACAATATCCCTTCTGTAAAAATTATAATACAAACAGCCAAAATGTAAATAGTAAGTTATTTTTAAGCTATAATATAAATATGAAAAGATATTTTATTTCAATTATTTTACCTACATACAACAGAAGTTTTTGTATAGAAAACGCAATAAATTCTCTTTTAAATCAAAGCTGTCAGGATTATGAACTTATAATCATAGATGATGGTTCAACTGACAATACTAAACAAATATTAGAACAAAAATATTTAAAATATTTTCAAAATAAAAAATTTAAATATAAATACATAAAACATCAAGGTGTTTGCAAAGCAAGAAATGTAGGTCTTTCAATTGCAAAATCCAAATGGATAGGATATTTGGATTCTGACAACGTTATGAAACCAAATTTTATAGAAGAATTTAAAAATGCAATCCTAAAAAACAAAAACTATAGTTGCTTTTATGCACAAATAATAAAAGGGAATGAAATTATCGGAAATGCTTTTGATTTTAATGAACTCATAAAAAATAATTTTATTGATATGGGAGTTTTTGTCCATAAAAAATCTTTAATTTATAAATATGGAAAATTCGATGAAAAATTAAAAAGATTTGTTGATTGGGATTTAATTATAAGATATACAAGACACAAAAAACCGTATTTTATAGATAAAGTTCTTTTAGAATATTGTGATGATTCCAGTTTTAATAGAATTTCTAATATTGAAGATTTAGGATATAGTTATAATAAATTTTTAGAAAAAATCAATGATTATCAAAACAGAAATAAAATTTTAATATATGAACAAAATAATCATAAAGTTTTTTCAATTTTTGGAATAAAAATAAAATTTCGTAAAAAATAATCTTTTTAATAATATGCCTATTGCTAAACTAGCAGAACTAATGAGCAAAATATTTGATAAAAATATACTTTAACTTATATGACAAAGATATTCTGACATTGAACAAAAAATTATTGCCCAAATTTTATATTATCATATTGATTTTATAAAAATTAGCAAATTCCTTCACGGAGTCTGACAATCGCACCGCCCCAAGTCATTCCTGCTCCAAAACCACACAATAGAGCTTTTGAATCCAATTTTACGTTTCCTTTTTCAACACCTTCGGCTAAAGCAATAGGAATAGATGCGGCAGACGTATTTCCGTAATATTTTATATTTGTAACAACTTTTTCTTCAGGCAATCCCAATCGTTCCTGTACAGCCTGAATAATTCTTATATTTGCCTGATGAGGTATCAAATAATCAATGTCATCAGTTGTTAAACCTGATTTTTGAACCAATTCTTCAACATACTTAGGCAAAATCTTTGCAACAAATGCATAAACTCCTCTGCCATTCATATGAATCAAACTGTCATGAATATCGTTAGGCTCAACCAAAGGACAATTTTTACCGTCAAATCTTAAACTAATCAAATGATCATAATTTCCGTCTGATTTGATATCTATTGCAATAATATCATCAATACCATCCTCTGCTCGAGTTACAACCATTGCCCCTGCACCGTCACCGAACAATATAGAAGTACTTCTATCTGTCCAATCTAACAACTTTGAGTTATTATCAGTTGCGACAATCAAGATATTTTTATACATACCTGATGCAATAAGCCCTTTTGCTAAACTTAAACCATATATCAAACCTGTACAAGCAGCGGCAATATCAAAAGCCGGAACAGGTTTTTTAATTCCAAGTCTTTTATGAATTTGACAACCCATAGAATAAAGTTCAATAGGAGCAGTAGACGCAGCAATAATCATATCAATATCTTCGGGATCAATTCCTGCTTTTTCGATAGCATTTCTGGCAGCTTTTTCACCCAAATCGATAGCATCTTCATTTCCGGAAACAATATGCCTTTCTTTTATTCCT
>CACYCU010000129.1 GCA_902772945.1 uncultured bacterium
AAAGCTTTTGACAGTATAAAGCAAAATATTCCTAATAATGTAGAAGTTTTGAAAGTAGGCCACCATGGCGGAAATGGGGTTGTAAATAAAGAAATGCTTGAGCATATGAATACAAAAGTTTCAATAATATCTACAGGCCCTAATGCTTTTGGACATCCGACGCGAGGAACAATTGATACTTTAAGAAACACTCAAATATATAGAACAGATAGGCATAATTCTATAAAAATTAAATCAAACGGAGAAAAATATGATGTGTTTGTTTTTTCTCCGGATAAACATAAGTATGTATTATCACAAAACTTTAGTTCTAATGTCTTCTAATGCGGTTTCTATTTCGTCAATAATAAGTTTTGCGGCAGCTATTCTATCATCTGCTGTTGTTATCGGTCTTCCTATAACCATAAAATCCACACCTGATAATATAGCATCACGTGGAGTGTCTACTCTTACTTGATCGTTTACTGAAGACCAAGTCGGGCGTGTTGCAGGGCAGAGTATTATAAAATCTTCACCAATTTCTTTTCTTATTCTTTTTGCTTCCTCGGCACTAGCAACAACTCCGTCAAGCCCAGTTTCTTTTGCGACTTTTGCAAGTTGAAGTACAAAATCTTCAATATTTTTATCAACGCAGAGTTCTGTTGTTAATGTTTTTTGACCAAAGCTTGATAAAAGAGTTACTCCAAGTATTGTAGGAGGTTCAAGCCCATATGCTTTTGCAGCAGCTCTTGAAGCTTTTACGACAGAAGATGTCATTTTTGAGCCGCCTTGAATATGAACGTTAAAAAATCCGATTCCATTTTTGACGAGAGTTATAGAGGCTTGTTGAACTGTGTGCGGAATGTCATGAAATTTGCAGTCAAAATAACATTTTGCGCCATGTTCTTCAAGTAATCTAAAGGCTTCAAACCCATAATTTGCAATAAGAGGCAAGCCTATTTTAAAATAGCCTACATAATCTTTTAACTCTTTTACTAAATCTTCCGCTTCTTTTAAATTATCTACATCTAGTGCTAAAATAATTCTATCTTTAGCTAATTCCGGTTTTTTTATCATACAAAAGATATATTAACACTTGAGAATTTTAAAATCAACCCTTAAGCGGATTAAGCTTGTCGCCTATTCTTTTCAAGTATCTTTGACATTGCAGAATTTTGTCATAACCGAGCATAATTCCGAGCATAAAGTCCTGTTCATCAGAAAGTTTGTTTAGCGGTTTTTTAAAAGTTTTTACAACATCTATACAATCTTCGTTTCCAAAAAATACGTTAATATTTTTTTCTCCTACAGGTTCTATCGTATATGGAATTTTTTCTTTATGTAATCTGTATTCTATATATTCTTTATTAGATTTTTTTTCGGTTGTTAATATAAGACTCCTAAGTCCTTTTTTATATTCATAAATGTGATGTAAAAATACTCCAAGTTCACATTGCTGCTGTTTATTAATTTTAGGGAATTTAGCAGGAACTGCTCCAAAATAGGGGTTGTAAGAATAAATTGGATAAATCTTCATATAATAATGTTAGACTAAACTAACATTATTGTCAAGAAATATTTTTTATATCTTGCTATCTTTAAAAAAATAATGTATTATAAAAAAATAAAGGAGAGATTATGAAAAAGAATGGTTTTACATTAGCGGAAGTTTTACTAACCTTAGGAATTATAGGAGTTGTGTCGGCACTTACAATACCTACTTTTGTAAGAAATCACCAAAAACAAGTATTTGTAACTCAATTAAAAAAAGTTTATTCAGAGCTTGCACAAGCTGCAGATTCGGCTATTGTTGAAAACAACGCTATTTCGCTAAATGAAACAAAGTTCAACGGAAACAATCCAAATGCAACATTGGATTTTTTTAATACACATTTAAAAATTGTAAAAACTTGTACGGACGACATAACTCCTTGTTTTGCTGAAAAGTATACATATATTGACGGAACAGAATTTGATGATTTATCCGACGCAACTCCTTGTTTTGTAATTGCAGATGGTGCATCAATTTGCACAGAATGGAAAGGCTGGTACGATTTTGATCCTAGTGATAAAACATTTTCTCCAAAGCAGCTATATATTGATGTCAATGGTGCACAAGGACCAAATATTGTCGGACGCGATTTGTTTTATGTAGAAATATATCCTGATGGAAAAGTAAGTGAAAGCTACTATAACGAT
>CACYCU010000130.1 GCA_902772945.1 uncultured bacterium
ATTTTGAATAAGATTTTACACCCAATTCAACTCTTGCCAAATCTTTCAGCTTAAGTTTTGAACCGTTTGGATTTGAACGAACTACAATATTTTCAAATTCTTCAACTGATTCCAGTCTGCCTTTGGTAAGCAAAGTTAATTTTAAACTCGGTTTTGATAAAGATGGTTCATCACCTAATGCCCCTGTTGATATTTGAGCATTTTGATTTCTTACTGCGTTTTGAATTTCAGATACAGTTACCTTATAGCTTGCGAGTTTTGCAGGATCAAGCCAAATTCTCATGCTGTAATCATCTGCACCAAATACATTAACAGCACCGACACCGCTAATTCTTTTTATGGCATCCTTTATGTATATATTTGCGTAATTTGTTAAATCCAATTGATTCCAAGAATCATCTTCAGATGATAAATTAAGTATTACCGCACCAACACCGCTGACTTGATTTTCAGCTGTAATCCCTTGTTGTATAACCTCTTGCGGAAGCATCGACTGAACTTGTTGAAGTTTATTTTGAACATTCATCAAATTCAAATCATTATTAGTACCTGTTTTAAAAAATATATTTAAAATATATGCTCCGTCGTAACTGGTAGAACTCATATAGAGCATATCTTTGACGCCGTTTAATTGTGTTTCAAGCAATGATGCAATAGAAGATTCTATAACTTCAGCACTTGCTCCAGGATAACTTGCCGATATAGTGACCTGCGGAGGAGTGATATTAGGATATTTTTCCTGTTGTAACCCAAACAAAGATAGCAAACCTAATATAACTATCAGTGCAGATATTACAACTGCAAATCTCGGTTTTTTTATAAAAAAGTATAAATCTTCCTTATTTATAGCCATTCTTATTTCCCTTTTACAAATTATTCAATCTATTTCTTTTCAGTTTCTTTTTCTTTCACATAAGCAGTAGCCTTAACTTTTTGTCCGGATTTATAAATATCCTGAATACCCTTTACAACTACTTCATCATTTTCTTCAAGTCCGCTTTCAACAATCCAGTTGTTATCAACATTTTGGCTAACTTTGATATCTTTCTTAACAGCTTTTCCATCTTTTACAACCCAAACATAATATCCTGTACCGACATCAGTTTTTGTTGCAGATTGAGGAATCATCATAACTTTATACGGTTTGTTAATTCTAATTGTCACCTTGACATAATCACCGGGAACAAGTAATTCATCAGGGTTTTCAAAAATGGCACGAAGTGTTACAGTTCCTGTACTTTCATCAATTTTGTTGTCAACAAACTCTATTTTTCCCTCTATTTCATATTGAGAGCCATCTGCCAGCCCCAAAAGCACTGAAACAGCACCATCATCATTTTTATCCTCTTCACTTGCCGCCTTGTAATATCTTTTAAGTTCTATAAAATCACCGCTGTTTAAAGGAAAAGTCACTTTCATTGGATTTGTGGAGTATATTTGAGCTATAACACCGCTTGAGGGGGTAACGTAATTGCCTTCTGTAATATTAACTTTCCCTATTCTTCCATCCATTGGAGAAGTTATATTTGTATAACTTAAATTCAAATTTGCCTGCTGCATTTGAGCAATAGCACCGTCAAGTGCGGCTCTGTTTCTGTTTCTTTGCGTAAGAGCATTATCATAATACTCACGACTAACAAGATCATCTTTTAGTAATTGTTCGGCTCTTTGCAAGTCTATTTGAGAATTTTTATAAACCGCGGAATTTTCATTAACGGTTGCTCTGGCATTTTTTGATGCCAAAATATATTCATCAGGTTCAATAAGGAAAAGTTTTTGACCTTTTGTTACTCGTTCGCCTTCTTCAAAGTATTTTTTTTGAAGCCAGCCGCTGACACGAGCAATTATGTCAACAGATAATTTTGCTTCAATTCTTCCCGTAGTGTCAAATGTAGGTTGAATATCTTTCATTATAGGTTTTGAGACTTGAACAGCTTTAGGTTGATTCATTATATAATTCGTAACAGCACTCATTAAAATAGTTTTCCCCTGATTCCACATAATAGGAATTAAAATTACAGCAAGTATTATAGCCGCAAGTTTTGTTTCTTTTTTCTTCCAATCAATTTTCATATAAATTCTCCAGACTTCTATATAAACTCATTATACATGAAAAATTATAACTTTAAATGTTAAGCTCATTGTTATTTACAGATATATTATAATATAATGAATTGTATGAAAATGATAGAATCAATTTATTGTGATTTTGACGGAACAATTACCAAAAAAGATTCCGTTAACGAATTTTTAAAAAAATATACAGGCAACAAATGGCTTGAATCCGAACAGCAATGGATTGAAGGTAAAATTTCTTCCAGAGAAAACGCTATTATTCAAGTTAATATGCTGAAAAACATTTCTCAAAGGCAATTGGACGATTACATCAATTCTATAGAAATTGATGATTATTTTTTAGAATTTGTTGAATTTGTAAAATCAAAAAACATAAAATTAACAATATTAAGTGACGGTTTTGATTTGTTTATTCAAAAAGTTCTGGAACGCTATGATTTAGATATACCTTATTATGCTAATAAACTAATTTACAAAAACAACAAATTTAGTATCGAATTTCCATATTATGATGAAAATTGCGATAAAAAAGCCGGAATGTGCAAATGTAACAAAGTAAAAGAAAAAAGGTTCTGTTATATAGGTGATGGTACAAGTGATTTGTGTATTGCATCTAAAGCAGATTTTTTATTTGCCACAAAAAGATTGCATAAGTATTGTGAAGAAAATTATATAAAACATTCACATTTTACATCTTTTCGTAATATTATAGACATATTAAAAGAGGGAGAATGATTATGAGTAAAAAATTTATTGTAAGCTTAATAATTTTTATATTGGTATCTTTTGTTCAACCTGTTTTTGCGTGGGATGTAAAAACATCAGATGAACTTCAAACCAGAATGAACTCAGTTGGTTTTAGAATTTTAAATTCCAACAGAATTGATAAAAGATTTACGTTTATGGCGATTAACAGAGTTTATACAAGGGATTTTTGGACAGATGTCAGCTCAGTCAACAGAATCGTTTGGGTAAAACCGGTTGTAATTCCCTACATTGACAGTGATGACGAGCTTGCTGCAATATTAAGCCATTCTATTGCACATGGTGTAGATACTTATGAAGGTATTCTAAGAGGCTATATTTCTATCCTGAACTATTGGGTTGCTCCTAATAAATATGACTTAAAAGCAGACAAATCTGCCGTAGATTACATGGTTAATGCCGGTTATAATCCACTTGCCATAATTACAATTTTGAATAAAATAGGGAAACAATATAGATATGATGCATTTTCAAACCACACTCTCGTATCAAGAAGAATGATGTTAATATACGAATATATTTATACAAAATATCCGTCAATTCTTGTTGATAATGAATATAAAGATAATATTTATTATCAAAACTTTTTATTGACATCAAGAAATAATCGCATGTTACTTTTGGAAAAAGTAAAATCAGGTTCAACAAAAAAAGTTAATTACAAATATTAATATGAAAAAAATATTTCTTATATTAATTCTTATAATGATTTGCGTACCGGCATTTGCTCAGAATGCAGGATTTATTAGGGATGAGCTTTTAGATCCGAAAATGTATGCAGATAATAGCAATTCTGTATTCAGGCTCGGAATTTCCAAAAAAGGCGAGTATAAATATATCCCGATTAAGGATGAATTGATAGATGATGATTTTGTTGCTAACTTGTCGAATTATACGATAGTAAAGCCGGAACATCCGGATGATTTCTTTTTTGAGAAACAAATTGATCCTTCAAAGGTTAGGAAAATTTTACCAAAAAATCGATATGATTTTACAAAGAAACAAATTCCCATACAAATTCAGCTTGCTAAACAAATAAAAACAAAGGAATTACTTGAAGGTTCCGTCGTCCCTTTTATTACAACACATGATTTTGAGATAAACGGCAAAAATTATAAAAAGGGAACGACTGTTTTAGGGAGAGTCGAAACTCTCTCTGCATCTGATAAAATGGGAGTACCGGAAACTCTAAAAATAGATAACTTCTATTTTGAAGATGATGGAAAGGAAATAAATTTGAGCGGTTCAATATCAAAAATAGGTGCAAATCGTTCTATTTGGGTTTACCCATTATATCAGGCAGGAAATATAACATTTTATGTTGCCGGTTTTGTATTTGTTCCAATCCATGGCGGCAGAGCGAAACTATTGCCTTCAGAATCTTTTACTGTATTTTTTGAAACAAATAATTAATTTTTAAAAACACATTTTGTAATAAATTTGTATAAAACTCTTTATTTTGAAATTTTTAGCGGTATCATATTATTTGTAGTCTTATACATTATTAAATGGATTAAAATATGGTATTATTAGAAAAAGATCTTGTAACAAATTTAAAGGAAATTAACAGACAAAATGCAGTAGAATCAACCAAACTTGATATTTCTGATGAAGAATTGGCAAGTATTGATAGAGAATACTGTACATATGGGGATAAAATTCACGCAGACGCAAACCCTAAAGTATTTAGAGATTGTAACGGTGTTTTTATGTATGACTCTGATAATACTCCATTTTTAGATTTGGAAATGTGGTTTGCATCTTGCAACTTGGGTTATAAAAACAAAAGAATCAGAGATGCGGTTGTCAATCAGATAGATACCTTGCCTCAAATTTCTTCACATTTTCAATATGATTACAAAGTTTTGTTGTCGGAAAAAATTGCAAAAGCAAATATAAAAAGGTTTGGAACAAAAGGTCGTGTACATTTTAACGTTGGCGGTTCTCAAGTTATTGAAGATGCCTTGAAACTCATCAGAAATTACACTCATAAAAGCAGAATGTTTTCATTCTTCGGGGGTTTTCATGGCAGAACATTAGGCGCAAGTTGTTTGACTGCGGGTTACAGATACAGAAAACCTTTCGGCCATTTTTCGGAAGAAGCACATTTCGTTCCGTATCCGTATTGCTACAGATGTCCTTACGGCAAGCATTGTGATTCTTGTAATTACTATTGCGTTCAGCAATTAAGACGTGAATTTGAGGATAATTGTGCAGGTATTTATGACCACTCATCTAAAGAATGTGCTATGGGAGCATTCTTTGTTGAACCTGTTCAGGGGTCAGGCGGATATATTGTTCCTCCAAAAGGATATTTCAAAGAATTAAAGAAAGTTTTGGATGATTTCGGTGTTCTGTTTGTTGATGATGAAATTCAAATGGGATTTTATAGAACAGGTAAATTGTGGGCGATTGAGCATTATGATGTTAAACCTGATGTTATTACTTTTGGTAAATCATTAACCAACGGCTTAAATCCTCTTGGGGGAATGTGGGCAAAAGAAGAATTGATAAGTCCTGAAGTTTGGCCAAACGGTAGAACTCACTCAACATTCTGCAACAACCCAATTGGTATGAGAGCAGGATACGAAGTTATGAGTACGTTTGAAGAAGGCGACTTTGAAAGAGAAGTTGCAAATAAAGGCAAATACTTCTTAGATGGATTAAAAGAATTGGAAAAACGCCACAAACGTATCGGAAATGTAGACGGACTAGGTTTAGCATTAAGAATAGAGTGCGTAACAGAGGACGGATACACTCCTGATCCTCAATTATTGCACGATATCTTAGCGGAAGGATTGAAAGGTGATTTAACTTATAACGGCAAAAAATGCGGCATAATCCTTAATAAAGGAAGTCACTACAACAATACTATAACGTTAGTTCCTGCTGTTACTATATCTTATGCCGAAATTGATATGGCATTGAATTTGCTTGATCAGTTGTTTACGAGGTTGTCATAAGTGGCAAACGGTATCGATTTTGAGCTGTTGCATGGTGAAATAACCGATAAAAAAGACAAAAGAGCGGTATTGCTTTTTCACGGAATGACGGGAAGTCCTTTTGAAATGAAAAAGTATGGTGAATTTTTGTTTAAATGCGGATACGACGTGTTTTGCTATTCGTTTCCGGGTCATGGCGAAAGAGTCAGCGAAATAGAAACTGTTACATGGCGGGATTGGACTGAATTTGCGCAAGAAAAATACAGTATTTTAAGACCGAATTATAATCAATTTTTCGTTTCTGGATTGTGCCTTGGGGCAGCTATGGGAGTATATCTTGCGGAGCACAATAGCGATATAACAGGCGTTGTAGCACTTTCTACAACATTATTTTTGGACGGTTTTTGTATTCCTTGGACAATACATTTGCTTCCGTTTGCACTAAGTACAATTATCAGGTTTTATTATACTTTTCCTGAAGATGATTGTTTTGGTATAAAAAATGAGAGAACAAGGAAAGTTTTGGCAAAACTGACGGCAAAAGCTGATGTCGGGATGGACAATTATCCGTTGATTTGCGTAGATGCACTTTTGAAATTATCTAAAAATGTCAGAAAAAATTTAAGAAATGTAACTTGTCCTGTTTTGTGTATTCATTCAAAATACGACAATTTGTCGAGTCCAAGAAGCGCGAAAGTAGTTTTAGATGGTATTTCCTCCGAAATAAAACAATATGTTGAATTAAATGACAGCTATCATATGGTTCTTTATGATAATGAAAAAGAATTTGTGATGAATACAGTTAAAGAATTCTTAAGTAAACTTATCATTTCTGAAAATGAGAGGTCATATGCTTATAATTAAAACAGGAATAATTGTAAATATATTATCCATAATAGTACTACTAATAGGACTTTTTCACAGTTTTGAGCATCCAAAGCACAAAGCAAATTTCGGATATATTGTTGCTGCAAGTATGATTATGTACATATTATTGTTAGGCATTATAGCAATATCTGAATTGATTGCAAATCATAATTTATATAGTCTGATTTTGTTTTTATGCGCAATATCACCTTTCATAATAGGAAAATTTGTCAATTATAATTCATTAAAAATATATACGACAATCCAAATTTTGTGTTTTTTGCCCAGCTTAATTATTTTATTAATTTTGCAGTAATTTCTGTTTTTTTCGGATCTTTTTCGTTTGCTTTTAAATTTATTCTAAAATATTTTGCTTTAGAATCGTCAACGCCGATTGAAGGAATTTTATCCAAGTTTACCTGTGTTTCGCTTTTTTTCTTCTCTGACGACACGAGCACATTTACTAACCAATTAAGAGGAATATGTAAAACTTTAATCTGTTTTATCGAAGAATTATCATATTTTCCCCAAATATCAATATTTCCATGCCCTATTGTATAATTATAAAATCCTTCAATATATGCCGATGTAAATTCATGTTGCATACGAACATCAATATCGCGAATAAATTCATCATCACATTTAAAGAAACCACTTATATGAGATCTTATATTTCCTTTTTTCTTAGCATAGAATTTTACATACTCGGAAACCTTAATTTTTTTATTCAAATTTTTATCAATTGAAAATTCCAATTCTTCAAGTCTAGGCAAAGCTCCGTCTTGAATATCAAATTTTGCATATGCATCCCAATTTTCCCAATTTTTACCTGTTTTAGAATGAATTTCTGCATTAGCTTTTCCCTGAACTTGATTTTTCAAATTAAAAAATTTATCTGCAATTATATTTGAGTCTATATTTTTTGCCGTAAAATCCACAATAGAAGAATCTATATTAAAATCATAAATACCGTTCGCTGATAGTTTACCGTTCGCAAAATCAATATCAGAGGTATTATACTTAAAAATAGCATCTTTAAGACTACCGAATACCTTTATATTATTTATAGGATAATCTTTGACAATAATAGAATTAACTGCAATATTATATTTATCAATATCCATGTTAATATCCCTAACCCCTGCACTCAATGCCTTATTAGGAGAATTAAAATCAAATTTTTCGTTTGAAGCCACTGCTTTGTCAGACTTCTTGACAATAAATTTATCAAGAAATAAATCCATATAGTTGACATAGATTTTGTCTTTAAAATCGTTTTTAACTTCTGTTTTACAATTAAATTTTTCATTTTTATATGTTCCGTCTGCCGCAATTTTTGCAGTTTTATCGTCAGCAATAACACTTGCAGATTTTACATGGAAATGATTAAAAATAGTATCAATAACTTCAAACTTACCTGTTATTTGTTCGGTAATAAAATTGTATCTTAAAGCACCGTTGAACTTACCACCTAAAACATATTGTTTAAATGAACCAACAAAAGAGTTTGGAACATAGTTATTTGTATTTAAAGTTATGTATTGCGGAGTCATATTACCATTTATGATTTTAAAATATCCGTTTCCGTATAATATGTCTTTGAACTCATTATTTTCTTGAACAGAAAATCTGTAATCTTTTAAGAAAAACTCCTTATCAATTTTTTGAGTTTCCGCAAATATTTTTTTATTTTTATCTTTTATGCCGGCATAAAATTCATTAAACATTATACCTGAATTTGCAGGTATATTTATATAATATTTGGCATTGGGTTTCTTTTGCTTTATATAATAATCAACTTCCATATCAAGATAATTTTTAATCGTTATGTTGGAAGGTAGGTATTTTTGAGCTAAAGCCGCTGTAATTTTTGAATTAACTTTCCCAAATACTTCTTTTTTCTCCCTGTTATATATTTCCTTTATGAGTAGCTCATGTGTCAATTTCTCTGTTCCGAATAATCCTACTGCGTATGATTTTACTTCTCCATTTTTTATAAAAAATTCTGCTTTTTTACAGTACACAGGAACATAAAACGGTAGAAATTTCGCAAACAACTCATTACCTGTTACTACTCCGGACAAATCATTGTCTTTATAAACTAAATCAACATCCGCTGTACCTTTAAAATCCGTAAAATTTTCTATAAATTTTCTTTCGTGCTCGGTATATTTTTGTAGAAATAGCACAGTTTCAAGAGTTTCCTTTACTGGAATTTTATCACCTTTAATTGAAAAATTATCCAAATTTTTATCATTAAGAATGCTGCCATCTATAACAATCTTTGTTTTACCAATTGCAAGCGGAAAGTTTTTTGCAATTAACTTTTTATTTTTTACATACAAACTTCCTGCCTCACCTATTAATATTGGATGTAAAACTCTATCAAGTGTTACATTCAAAACTATATCAAGATTTTTTATTCCGTTATTTTCTTTGATTACAAGCATGTTTGATGATATTGATAATTTTTCACCATCGTTTCGGATAATCTCTATTTTTTTTATATTTGTATTAGGTAGTCTGCTAATATCAAAAGATTTTTTCTTTTGTTTATCTCTTTTATTTTCACTTTTAATTTTTTTTAAGATATCAAGATTTGCATAAATTAAATCAGCATCTAAAATTTTTAAATTTCCGCCATTAGCAAGTGTATCTAAATTTTGTATACTTAATCCGACTTTATTATCATCTTTAATAATAATACTTTTTGCCATTATTTTAACAGATAACAACGGCGATATTTTCACCTTAAAACCACTTATATCTGAATCCATATTATATTTGGTTTTAATAAAGTTATTGGATATCCTGATAAAATCATCTGAATTTAAGAACAAAGAAACTGCAAAAATAAATCCTAAATACAGTACAATTAATGTTGAAAAAATTATAATCGAAAAATTAAGCTTTTTCATTTATCAATACCACCTATTAATCATTAAAAATATCGGGTTGAGATTCAACCCGATATTCTATTAATATGTAAAACTATATGTTTGACCGAGTTTTTTTATCGTAAATTGAAGTGGTTTCGGGTCATCCTTAAATTTTAAGCAAAGTATTCTCATTGAAGAATTTGCCTTTAAGTCGTAATTTTCAGGCAATGAATGAGAAAATCTTGTAGCTTCTTTTATAACCTTTGCAAGTCTTACATTGTTCGCTACAGTAAAAACTAAAGATGTTCCTCCTGTAACAACAGCTAGCGGAACCGCAAGATTATCAGCTAAATCGAGTCTATCTAAATCAACGAATGTTG
>CACYCU010000131.1 GCA_902772945.1 uncultured bacterium
TTCAACACTTTCATCATCAAATTTGAATCTTACATATATTGAAGTTGAAGTGTGATCTGCGTATTCAACTTCCGCCTCAGCCAGCGCTGTTTCGCAAGATGCGCACCAATAAACGGGTTTTAGTCCTTTTTCAACATAACCTTTTTTGAACATTTCGCCAAAAACTCTTATTTGTTCTGCCTCAAAATCAGGTTTTATGGTTAAATACGGATTTTCCCAATTGCCGAGTACGCCAAGACGTTTGAAGGCAGCTTCCTGTCCGAGAAGACTTTTATGAGCATATTCACGACATTTTTGTCTTAATTCGTAAGGTGTGAGAGCACTCCTGCCGCCTTTTATATTTTTTACAACGGCATTTTCAATAGGTAAACCATGAGCATCGTATCCCGGTACAAACGGGGTATAATAGCCTGATTGAGCTTTATATTTGAGTAAAATATCTTTTAAAATCTTGTTTAGAGCTGTCCCAACGTGAATTTTTTCCGAACTTAAATACGGAGGCCCGTCGTGCAAAATGAATTTGTTAGCTTTATCTCTTTGTCCGATAATTTTTTCATAAATCTTGTTTTCTTCCCAAAATTTTTGAATTTCAAGTTCTCTGACAGTTGCATTTGCCCTCATTGCTAAAGTTGTTTGAGGCAAATTTAAAGTTTCTTTATACTCTTTTTTTGTTTCTGTGCTCATAAATTTATCCTTCTTTTATTTTTCCTATTTTATTTTGTATATTTGTAATAAGACTTTCTTCTTTGCATTGTTTTAAAAATTCATCCATTTTTTCATAATCAAAACATTTTTCCCAACGTGCAATAACAACAGTTGCAACACAATTTCCAATTAAATTTACGGTAGTTCTTCCCATATCAAGAATTTGATCAATACCCAAAAGGATTGCAACGCCTAAAATTGGGATATTAAAGCTAGCCAAAGTCCCTGCAAGAACAATCAACGAAACCCTTGGAACCCCTGCAATACCTTTGCTTGTAAGCATTAGAGTTAACATTATAATTAATTGCTGATTCAAGTCTAAATTTATCCCTACAATTTGAGATGAAAAAAGAACTGCCATTGCAAGATACAAAGTACTTCCGTCGAGATTAAACGTATACCCTGTAGGCATAACAAATCCTACGATATTTTTCGGAACACCAAATCTTTCCATTATATCCATAGCTTTGGGAAATGCAGCTTCTGAACTTGCTGTGGTAAATGCCAAAAAAGCAGGTTCTTGCAAAGCTTTTACCAAACTTCTAAATGATATTTTTACTAGTTTACATGCTATTACCAAAACGAGTATGACAAAAACTGCCAAAGCCGTGTATAATGAACCGATTATTTTGAAATAACTTTTCAATACGGATAAGCCATTTGCGCCTACAGTTGCTGCAATTGCACCAAATATACCTAACGGCGCAAAATACATTACGTATTCTGTGAATTTAAACATTATTTTAGAAATAGAATTCAATACATCAACAACGGGTTTTGCTTTTTCGCCAACTGCAACAATTGCAAGGGCAAAAAATATAGAAAATACAACTATTTGCAATAAATTTCCCTGCGCCATAGCATCCACAACACTCGTTGGAAAGATGCTCGTAACCATTTCACTTATTGAAGTATGTGCATGTGCTGCAGCCATGAGTCCAGCTTCCTGCATATGCAAAGCATGAGATGTGCTGCCGGTCATAAAACCTACTCCCGGTTTGAATAAGTTTGCCATAGCCAAACCAATTATAAGAGCTATAGTTGTGACTATTTCAAAATATATAATTGTTTTAAGTCCTAATTTACCTAGACTTTTAACATTACCATGTCCTGAAATTCCTACAACCAATGTCGCAAAAAGTAAGGGGGCTATTATCATTTTAACCATTCTTAAAAATATAACAGCCAAAGGACGCATTTTTATCGCAATATCAGGTAAAAAATGTCCTGCAAGTATACCTAAAATTAATGCTATGAATATTAAGGCTGTAAGCTTTGAATGTTTCAATTTAATAACCTCAACAAAATCATACTACAAACATAGTTGATTTTCCTATATTATGTAAATCTTTTTAAATATTTCTATATGTTCTTTAAACTTTTTAACATGCTTCTTGATTTTTAAGATTTTTAATATATTATTAGAATACACTAGAAAAGAAAAGGAAGTAAAATTATGGCAAAACATTGTGAAATTTGCGGAAAAGCCCCAATTAAAGCAGCAAAATTAACATTCTCTCATAAACAAATTGTTCATACACAAGAACCAAATTTGCAATCTGTAAAAGTTAATATGAACGGAACTGTTAAGAGAATTAGAGTTTGTACATCTTGCTTAAGAGCCGGAAAAGTGCAAAAAGCTGTTTAATAAAAAATTTATCAAAAAAAAAGAGAACCAATCGGTTCTCTTTTTTTTGTTTAATAAACAACGGATTTTTTAATTAAATCGTGTTCAAATACGAATTGAAAATCAAGAGAATATGCATTTTTTGCAATTTCCGGGAATTTCGGATACGGAACTGTTCTTTCAACAGCTGTAATTATAGATCTGTCTGTAACGTTGTCGCCGGAAGCTTCTTTGAAATTATAGTCTATAAGACTTCCGTCTTTCCCTATAGTAAGAAGTATAATTGCCCTTGTGCCACGTCCTGAAACGGGCGGATTCCAATTTGCTTCAAGATATTTGCAGGTTCTAATTACATATTCTTGTAATTGAGCCGGAGTTAAAAGTTCTTGAGTTTTTGCTTGGTTATAAGCGACTTGCAAGTCGTCTCTTAGGATTGGTTTTTCGTTATATGAATATGTTGCGGCATACTCGTTTGCGGTAAAAGCATCCTGATGTCTGGCGTATGTGTTTCCGTTAGCGGCTGCAATTGCATATTCATGAGCATTAAGTAAAAATGAATTTTTGTTGATTGGCTTCATATATACTCTAGGATCAGCAAAAACTGCAATTGGCCTATATTTTTCAATTTCATAATCACCGGAATTTATTATTCCTGCATAATTTGTTTTTGAATTAGATTTAATATAAGCAATTTTTTCCGGATTTCCGTTGACGCTGTATTTTATAGCGTATAGACATTCGTCATTATTGATTTTCTGTATAGAATCTGTATCAATATATAAATCGATCCCATTTATATATGTGTTTACCGGCTGCCAATTCATTGCATTTGCGCATAATCCGCTTATTAACAACGCTGTCAAAATAAAAATTTTCTTTTTCATATAACCACCTTTTTTCATAATTATATCGTATTTTTTAAAAATAGCAAATATTTAAATTATTAAGTAATTGTTACAACATTGTAAAAATATTTGTATTTTTTACACATATAAAATAGAATAATATTGGAGAAATTTTTGAGGGATAAAAATGATACTAGAACAAGAATTAGAGGGGAAAACATTATCTCCGCAAGAAGTTAGAAGTATTTTGAAAACTGATAACAAGGAAATTGTTGAGCTTTGTAAAAGAGCTTCTATCATGCCGAAAAAAAATAGCAAAGGTCAAACATATTTTTCATATGATGAAGTAAAAAATTTGAGAAAAGTTCAAGCTATGAAAGGAGCATCTATGCCCCCTGTAAAAGTTGAAAAACAACCTTCTGCAATAATGAATATTTTAAATTCTTTGAAAGAGATGGAAAACAAACTGAGCAACAGAATATCTAAAGTTATTGATGAAAAACTTGAAGGTATGGATGAGGTTGTTGTTGAATTAATTCGTTGTAAAACTGATAACGAAACCCTCAGACAAAAAATTATTGATTTGAATAAAGAAATATATCAGCTTAAAAATGATTTGAATTCATACAAACCTGTAGGACTTGGTTTTTATAAGAAAAAAGAAAAACAAATTTGGGAATAATTTGTCGTTCTGAGACGATTTTATGAGATTCTTGCCAATATTGTAGGTGAACAAAAGAGATTCTTCGCTCTAATTATGATAAGGCGGAATACTCGAGTACCAAATGCTCAGAACCTAAAAGCCGAAGAATCTCATAAAGTTAAAGGATAAAACTAATGGCAGTAAAAGAAAAAGAAGAAGCTGTTACTAATACAGATGAAAGAAGTAAAGCTTTAAAACTTGCGATAGAAAAAATTGAAAAAGATTTTGGTAAAGGTTCTATAATGAAGCTTGGCGACAAAGCTACGGTTAATGTTGATGCTATCCCAACCGGTGCTTTAGCTTTGGATGTAGCTTTAGGAATTGGCGGTGTTCCAAGAGGCCGTATAATTGAGATATATGGACCTGAAAGTTCCGGAAAAACTACACTTGCACAGCATATTGTTGCAGAATGCCAAAAACGCGGTGGAATCGCGGCATATGTTGATGCGGAGCATGCTCTTGATCCTGAATATGCAAGAAATCTTGGAGTTCAGGTGGATGATTTGCTTATTTCTCAACCTGATACCGGAGAACAGGCTCTTGATATAACAGAAGAACTTGTTCGCTCAGGTGCAGTCGATATAGTTGTTGTGGATTCTGTTGCGGCACTTGTTCCAAAGGCCGAGATTGAAGGTTCTATGGAAGACCAGCAAATGGGATTGCAGGCTCGTTTAATGAGCAAGGCGCTTAGAAAATTGACCGGTATTATTGGTAAAACCAATACCACAGTTATTTTTATTAATCAGTTGCGTATGAAAATAGGCGTTATGTACGGAAATCCTGAAACAACTACAGGTGGTAATGCTTTGAAATATTATGCATCAGTTCGTATGGAAATAAAACGTACAGAAGGCCTAAAAGGTGATGAAGGTGATGTTGGTAACCACGTTAGAGTAAGAGTAGTAAAAAACAAAGTTGCACCTCCTTTCAGAACTGCAGAATTTGATATTATCTTCGGTAAAGGTATTTGCAAAATCGGAAATATCTTAGATGTAGCTGTAAATCTTGATATTGTTAAGAAAGCAGGCTCTTGGTTCAGCTTTAATGATGAAAAGCTCGGTCAGGGCAGAGATAAGGCAAAAGAATTTTTGACCGAAAATCCTGATATCCTTGCTAATGTTGAGACATTAGTCAGAGAAAAATTGGCTGCGAATTAAATTAATAACAGCTATATTACAA
>CACYCU010000132.1 GCA_902772945.1 uncultured bacterium
ATAGCGAAATAAAAAAATATATTAATTTGATAAACAATCCTTCAGTAGAAAGAATAAATTATGAATTATTAAAGTTATTTGCCGGCAAATATGCAGTTGAAGCATTAAAAGACATGGATAAGATAAATTTGCTCGAAAAAATATTTCCGTTTGTCTTTGAATTAAAGAAGGTTCCGCCAAATTCTCATCATCACCTAAACCTGTTTGAACATTCACTTGAAACTGTGAATCAAGTTCAAATTTTATACGAAAAATCAGATAAAAATATAAAAGAACACCTTGAAACAATATCATTTGGCGGGCATCCCAATCTTGCATACTTAAAACTTTCAGCATTTATGCATGATATAGGCAAATATTCAACCTGGACTATTGAAGAAGGGGGACGCCACAGATTTATTAAACATGATGATGTAGGTTCAAAACTGGCTAAAAATTTATTAAAGCAAATGCACTTTTCTAATAAGCAAACAGAGTACATATCTTTAATGATAAAAAATCATATTTATCCGTCGAGTGTTATGTCAGCACCCGAAATAACAGATAAGATAATGATGAGATATTTGAGAAAAATGCAAGATTACTCAATTGATTGCATAATTTTAGCTATGGCTGACAGATTATCGGCACGCGGTCCTGAAATTACTGATGAAATTGTTCTAAACAACATTGAAAATTTAAACAAACTATTAAGATTTTGTATAGAAAATTATCAATCTCTAAAGCCTTTGCCCAAATTATTAGACGGAAATGATGTTATTAAAATTTTAAATATTAAACCTTCTCCAAAATTAGGTGAAATAATTGATGCTCTGCATGAAGCACAAATTTCAGGCGATATAGCAACTGTTGAAGATGCAATAAATTTTGTAATTAATTATAAAAATACTTCTAATAATCAAACTTAAATCCATTTTCTAAAAAGTGGCCAAAACATCCGCTATATGTTCCGGTTTTACATTGTTCATATCTGTGCTCTCTTGCTTCGTGATCCAAATGTGTACTGTCTGAATTTTTATAATATTTATTATAAGAATTACTCTCATCTACGGTCCCGTCATGAAATATAGACATACCCCACAAATCATACCCTACTCTATTTGGTCCCTTTTTTCCATTTACGTCAACATATATATTTATAGGCGAGGGGATATAAGAATATCCAATACTCACAACACTACCGTCAGCTAGAACATATGCCCATTCATTATACCAAGTCATTTCATCACGACTGTCTTGTCCGTCCCAAGTTTTGTATATATCAGCAAAACATTTATCCTGTTCGGAACACTTTTGGACAACTTTCAAATAATTATTAACAAAATTATCTATTGATGCACGAGCCACATCAGAGTGATTATCTTCATAATGATCACTTGCAAGAGATGTATTTCTCAAATCATCTACACCTTCATCAGCCATATATTTGCGTACTGCCTGAGACAATGTTGAATAGAATTTTTTTGTAGCAACTTCTAATGAATGTTTTTGTTGATTTTGAATTAACGAAGGTAAAGTGAGTGCCGCAACAACACCAATTATTCCTAAAGTTATTAAGACCTCTGCTAAAGTGAAACCTTTTTTCATACTTTCTCCTTATCCTATTTGCGCATATGCAATGCTACTATAAAATTACATATTTGTAAAATGCTTCATAATTTCTGATGCATTAGGCATGATAATTAGCGAATTATTAACTCTAAAATATGTTTTTTGGCAAAACATCAATTTTCTTAATAAAAATTTACAAAAAATTTTTGATTAATTTTTTGTGATTTCTTTGTTTTTTAACTAAATTTTTATAAAATTTATAAAAAAAATAACAAATTTAATTTAAAATTTTTATATTTTTAATAAAAAAACCAAAAAGTCATCTTAATATCTCTTTAACAATTAAGCAAATTAAGGCAATTTTTTTTTGCTCGAACTTTTAATATAAATATCATATTGATATAATAGTGTAGTAGACCAGACGAAATTATGATTGAAAAAGTTAGTGTAGATATAAGTACCCCAAAAAGGGATAATCATCGCCCAAGTTTTACAGGATTGGGTGACGGCGTTATTGCAGCTGTTCAGCTTTGCGAAAAATACCCTATGGTAAACGTTTCTGCTCTTGATTTATCTACGGCTATTGTTCCGAGAACCGTTATTGAAACAAAAGAATCTAACGGTTATGCCGGATTTGAAGCATTTAGAAGAGAATCGTCAGGTCTTATTGTAAACTGTTTAATCCCGAGTTTTATTGTTATGGGTGTTGCTAAATTGTTACAACGACCTATTATGGGAAATTTTAAAAAATCAAATCTGGTCAACACTTGGGCAAACAGTGACTCTATTGGTAAAATTCATACCTATTATTCCGCATCAAAAGGCAGCTCACCTAAAGAGCGGGTTTACAATACATTTGCAAATATGCTCGGAGATATATCAGGTGTAGATGCAAATGAAACGATTAAATTTAGCGATAAATTTAAAATTGAATATGACGCATCAGGCAAAATTGTTGACATCAAAAATAAAGAAATAAAATCAGCTTTGGATAAACTGACACAAGCTGTAACTGATGAGCATTTTGACAAGAAAAAAGTTAAAGAAGCATACAATGCAATTGTAAAAGAAACACACGTAGCAGAAAATATCAAATTTAAAGGTGATAATTCATTCTTCTCTAACAATTTGGAATCAATATGTGATGACACAACCAAAATGCTGCGCGGTGTCATAAAAGAAAACCTTACAAGTGAAGAACAATTATCACAGTATTTCAAAAAAGCTCAAAAACTTGTAAATTGGAAAAGTATTGGCGGGCTTGGAATTATCATTCCGCTGGCCATTTCTATGCAGCCAATCAACAGATGGATAACAAGAAAAACCTCCGGTCAAAAAGGAGCTCCTATTTATAAAGATTTTGCAGAAAATAAAACTCATAAAGAGCTAAATTCAACCGAAAAAAGAGAATTATTTGCTCAAAAAATAATTTCTGTAGGTTCAATGATAGGTGTGGCAGCCTTATCAATGTTTATGGATAAACCTTCATTAAAAATGTTCCAATTCAAAGGTTTGTTCCCGACAATGGATCAGGCAAGAGTAATATCTACAGCTACATTTGCAAGCAGAATGGCATCTTCAGAAGACAAAAATGAACTTCGAGAAGCTACTGTACGTGACATAGCAACATTCTCAAGTTTTTACTTTTTAGGCGATTATGTTGCAAAAGGAATTGCAACATTGCTTGAAAAGAAAAATAAAGATGTTCATTTAATAAACAGGCTAAAAGAACCTAAAGAAAGCGCAAATCAATTACAAAAATTCTGGAACTGGGCAAAACACACTGCAATAAAATCCTCAGATGAATTAGTAACAACAAAGGATAAGCGTCTAAGAACAATATGCCAAATCGGTAACATTGCATTCTCACTTATGGCACTTGGTGTGTTTATTCCATTTTATACTAGGTCGAAAACAAACAAAAAACGAGCGGAAGAACTTGCGAAAATAAATGCGGAACAAAAATCTTCCACAGAAAAATATTCTGACACATCACAAGCAGATAATTTTTCAAAGATGTTGATAAAAGACAACACAACGTTCAAGTCATTTCTAAATTCGTAAGGAGATAGTCATAATGAATATACAAGCAGTAAACCCCAATATAGACAATATTAAAAAGAAACCTCACTTTACCGGTGCATTTGAGGCAGGCAGTGCTGCGTTAAGATTTTTAGATACTAACCAAGCATGGGGTGCCAATGCTGTTGATTTATGTTCAATGGTAATTCCGAGAACAACTGTTGATTTTATTAACAGAGGACCTGATGCAGGAACAGAAACCGCAAGACGTGAATCAATGGGTACTTTTAACCATTCTATGGTTGGAGTATACGGAACAGCCGCAGGATTAGCTTTAGCTTCATTATTTAATAAAAAGTACGGCATTAGAGCAGACAAAATATTTGCAAACGACAGAACTGTTGATATACTTTCAAAATATTGGAATGATGCCAGAAAAACTTCAAATGATCCAAAAGTTTATGTAAAAAATTATACTGATAAAATTGCAGAAAACATAAAATTCTTTAACACTAATAATGAAAAAGAAACCGGATACATCAAATTATCAGAAAAAGCACAAAAAGAATTTTCTGAAGCTTTATCTGAAAAACTTTTGAATTCAAAATCACAGACAATCGAAAAAGATTTTCAAAAGTATTTGCACACCCTTATGGTTTCAGATACAGGTGCAGAAAAAATTGTATTGCTTGAAGGATATAATTTAAAAGCAGACAATTCATTAAAAACGTTAATAAGCAACGTCCATAATGTTTCTAAAACATTTATGGAAAAAGGTGTTGACGAATTATTCAATGCAAACGGTTCTGATAATGTATTTATTAAAGGACTTAAAAATTTAAATCTAAAAAGATCGCTTGCCGGTCTTGCTATTGCAATTGCAATAGGTATGTCAACACAGCCTATTAATATGTACTTAACTAAAAAGAAAACCGGACAAGATGGTTTTGTTGGCGTTCCCGGACGTGAAAAAGACAATTCTTCTAATTTCAAAATTTTAAAAGGAATAGGCGCACTGGCATTTGCAACAGGAGCAATCTCAACTATTACAACAAATCCTAAAAAATTATTGAGCAAGCTCCAATTCCAAGGAATGACACCAACACTTTCACAACTCAAATTGGTTTACGGATTAACAATTACTTCAAGATTACTTGCAGCAAGAGATAAAGATGAGTTCAGAGAATCTCTTGTTAAAGACACACTTGGATTTTTAAACCTTCTGGTTTTAGGTTCACTTGTAACAAAAGGTATAGCAAGAGGATTTGATAAAACTCTTATTAATTCTACAAAATCTTCATCTAAAAACTTCTTTAAATGGCTTACAAATTCTACTTTAAAAACAAGAGATGAAGTATTATATTCTCATTTAAAGGAAAAAGGTATTCAAACTGTCAAAGATGGTAAGGCATTGCCGTTTAAAGAATTAGTAAAACATGCAGACAAAGATACAAAAGCGAAATTAAGAGCACTAAATATCTCTCAATTAGGCGGATATTTGTATTCAGGATTAGTTTTAGGTATTGGCGTTCCTAAGCTCAACATTTATATGACAAACAAATCTGAAGCAAAACGTAAAGCAAGACTTGCAGCTCAAAACACAAATATTACAAACGAACAATATCAAGCTATGATAAAACCTGAAAACTTAGCATTCTTAAGTAAAAATATGAAATCTAATTAATCTGTGCATTTGCACCCGATACAATTTCAGTAATTTCTGATGTAATAGCGTACTGTCTTGTTTTATTATACTGAATAGAAAGTTCACTTAAGATTTTTTCTGCACTATTTGATGCCGCAGACATTGCAGTCATTCTGCTTGCCAACTCACTTGCCTGAGCTTCTAATAGAGCCTGATATAAAATATTTGTCAGATACATAGGAACGAGTTTTTGCAAAATTTGATGTTTATCAGGTATAAATTCCATTAATGGCTCAATTATACTATCGTGCTTCTTTTCAGAATCAAAATTTTTATCTTTAAGCGGTAAAACAACCCAGTTTTCAACAAAATAACTCATCATATTTTTAAAACGTGTTGTAATAACTTCAATTTTATCTATTTTTTTAGATACAAACAATTCTGCAATATCTTCAATAACCAACTGTGCATTTTCAGACGATACTTCATTTGCAACAGCAAAATAGTTCTTTACAATTTCACAATTTTTACATCTCTTCTTTAATGTTGATATTCCCTTTTGACCAACAATAAACAGATAAGTCTTTATTCCTTGTTTTTCATACTCATTAACAGTGTCAATTGTTTTTCTAACAATATTCGCATTATATGCACCTGCCAAACCCTTGTTTGAAGTTATAACCAGTAAACCTACAGATTTAACCTCTCTGACATCTAACAAAGCCGGATAATTATCCAAAGGAGACTTTATTTTTAGAGTTTGAGAACTGTGTACATTTACTGAGTTTAACATTTTCTCAAACATTGAGTTCAGTTCCTGTGTAAACGGTCTTGAGGCTTTTACTGTTGTCTCAGCTTTCTTTACTTTAGCTGCGGCAACCATCTTCATGGCCCTGGTTATCTTTTGAGTACTTTTAATACTATTTATTCTGTTTTTTATCTCTTTTAAATTTGTCATAATTAAAATGTACTTTTAAATTTTTCTAACTCTGCTTTCAATTCAGCTTTATCCTCATCTGACAATGCACTGCCGTCATTTAAATTATCAGACAACGATTTTAAATTAGCATTTAAATGAGCAAACCACTCTCTTTTGAATCTTAAAATTTCATTATTTGGAACATCATCCAAAAGCCCCTCATTTGCCGCGAACAGAATTGAGACTTGTTCAGCCACACTCATAGGATTGTATTGAGGCTGCTTTAATATTTCAGTTAACTTTTCGCCTCTGAGAAGCTGATTTTTTGTAGCTTGGTCTAAATCTGATGCAAATTGTGCAAACGCTTCCAATTCTCTGTATTGAGCCAATGCAAGTCTTAATTGTCCGGCAACTTGCTTTATAGCTTTTGTTTGGGCTGCGCCACCGACACGTGAAACAGATATGCCGGCATTTATGGCAGGTCTCACACCTGAATTAAACAGATTTGACTCTAAGAAAATCTGTCCGTCAGTTATTGATATAACGTTTGTCGGAATATATGCAGAAACATCACCTGCCTGAGTTTCAATTATAGGCAAAGCAGTAATACTTCCGCCTCCAAGTTCATCATTTAACTTTACTGCACGTTCTAAAAGTCTTGAGTGTAAATAAAAAACATCACCCGGATATGCTTCACGTCCCGGCGGTCTCTTTAGCAAAAGACTCATAGTTCTATAAGCTTGAGCATGTTTTGATAAATCATCATAAATAATCAAAACATCTTTTCCTTGTTCCATAAACTCTTCACCAATAGCAACACCGGCAAAAGGTGCAATATATTGAAGCGGAGCTGCCTCATTTGCAGTTGCTGACACTATAATTGAATAATCCATAGCACCTTTTTCTTCCAATATCTTAGCTATTTGAGCAACAGTAGAAGCTTTTTGCCCTATTGCCACATAAATACAAATAACATTTTCATTTTTTTGATTAATTATTGTATCAATAGCAATAGCGGTTTTGCCAGTCTGCCTATCTCCAATAATCAATTCGCGCTGGCCTCTACCAATAGGGGTAAGCGCATCTATAGCGGTCAAACCGGTTTGTAGAGGTTGATGAACAGATTTTCTAGTTACAATACCCGGAGCAACTCTTTCAATTGGACGAGACTTGCTTGTGTTTATATCGCCCTTTCCATCAATTGGCTTTCCTGTTGGATCTATAATTCTTCCGATAAGTTCATCCCCAACCGGAACTTCAGCAATTCTGCCTGTCGTTTTAACGGACATTCCTTCCTTTATGTGTGTATAATCCCCTAAGATTACAACCCCGACATTATCTTCCTCAAGGTTCATTGAAATACCCAAAGTGTTATATCCGTCTTCAAAAACGACAAGTTCATTTGCCATTACGTTTCTAAGACCATATAATCTTGCAATTCCATCTCCGACAGAAATTACAACACCTGTATTTGCAACTTCTGTTTGTAAATTACAATTTTCAATTTTACTTTTTATAATTGAACTAATTTCATCCGGTTGTATAAGTGCCATTATCCTACCTCTATTTTTGCTAATTTTGATCTAATACTGTTATCTATAACATCATCGTTAACTTTTATTATAAGTCCACCGATGATATCTTCATCTATCTTCCAAGATGGAACTATTTTTGTGTTGTATTTTTCTTCTAATTTTTCAACTATCTGCGTTTTATAATCATCTGAAATTTCTATCGCAGACACAATATTTGCTCGTTTTATATTTTTATTTTGATCTATCTTATCCGAATATGCTTGAATTATTGCGTTTAGCTCATTTAATCTTCCTTTTTCAATTAGAAGCTTTATAAACGAAATTATATTATCGTTTATTTTCTTTTGAAATATTTCATCAATGATTTCATATTTAATATGTTTATCAATTGTAGGATTCTGAATAACTTCAGAAAAATCTCCAAAAGTTTCAATTGTATCCCTTACAGAAATCAAATTTTGCAACAACAAATCTTGATCTCCTTCAATTAAAATCAAAGAATCAGCATAAATATTTGAAATTATATTAATTTTTTCTGTCATTATATTGCCTTTATACTTTCTTCAATAAAAATGTTGTGAAGATTCGGATCTGATTTTAGCGCCGATTTTATTTTTTCTTCTGCAAGTTTTGCAGATGACTTTAAAGTATCCTCAATTGCCCTTGATTCGATTTTTTTCTCCTCTGATTTAATTACCGATAAAACATTATTATTAACGTATTCTATTTGTTTATTAATATCATTTGAAATTTTAACTTCAACAGCCTTTGCTTTTTCTTCTGCACTTTTACGCCTATTTTCCAATTCCTGATCTAAATTTTGAACAGACTGTTTCGCTTCACTTAGTCTTTTTAATGAAGATTCCTTTTCAGATTGAGCATTATCAAGTTTTTCAACAATATCTGATTTTAATTTTTCCAATAATGAAGACACATTAGACAATTTGCATATAACTGCAATTATTGCCAACATTATTAAAAAATTAAAAGTATTTGTTTCAACTATAAACGTCCAAAAATTCATCTACACCTCAAATATCTTTGAATATATAACATCTGACAACTTATCTATTTCAGGCTTTAAATTTGAATCTAAAACATCTTTTTGAACTTCA